>DASWQX010000079.1:0-6978 GCA_036403495.1 Thermoanaerobaculia bacterium | reverse complement strand
TTACCCAAGAAAGACCGACCGGGCCTCTGGGCATGAGCGGACGCCATCGCTGCGGGAGACGAGCCGCCGGCCAAACCCTGCGGGACGGCCGTACAGCGCCGATCCTTGACGCCCCCGCGACCGGTTTCCGCTCACCGAGCGTTGCCAACGCGCTCGCCTTCCGCTCAAGCGCAATTGGCGCCCGCTGGCAGCGACGCGCCAGCGC
The DNA here is from genome assembly GCA_036403495.1 of Thermoanaerobaculia bacterium. Taxonomy (GTDB): domain Bacteria; phylum Acidobacteriota; class Thermoanaerobaculia; order Multivoradales; family UBA5704; genus DATARR01. The sequence continues at coordinate 6,773 of DASWQX010000079.1, read as the reverse complement.
AGTTAGGGCCGCTCACAGCGTCCGGAAGCACCCTCGTAGCGTCGGAGGTTTCCGCTGCTAAAGCGTTGGTAGCGCGAAAAGTCACTCCGGACGAGCGTTCGCCAAGTACCTCCGGCCCGTGAAGGTGAGGTAGTACCCACGGACGTGATCGCCACCGACGAGCCCCTTCTCATGGGCGCTGATCACGGTCGAAGGATGGAACAAATGGTCGCCGATTCGCTGGGCACCCTCGAACAAGCCGAACGAGCCGCGCCTCTCCTTCAGCTTGAGCAGCATTCGCCGCTCAGACACCGAGAGCAAATCCAGGATCTCCTTCTGCTGTTTGGTGGGGTTCTGGTCGTTCATGGCCATTTCTCCTCTCGCTACGTCTCCCTCCGGCCCGTGCCCGGCCGAGCCCCCCCTCCCTCTTGCATGGGCTGCCTGTTTCTTCTCATTGTGAGCCGGCCCCAGCTCTTGTCAAGGCAGTCTTGAGGATCGGCCTCCCTGCCGATCTTCGACAGGCACGAGTTTCCGGTGCCCTTCACCTGGATGGAAGCGAAGTCCAAACGGAGGCGGCCTTCGGACCCTTACCTCCCGACCCCAAGTTAGCTGGAGCGGCCCTCGGGGAGGGCCTGGTCTTGCAACGGGAGCAACGGGAGCCAGCTGTGTTTTCGTGGGACGAAAACGGCAGGTTACTCCCGTTGGTCGCCCTGCTGCTGGTTATCTGGACTCGCTTTGCTCACTGGCGTTGCCGATGTGGCGGTCTGGGCTTCGATCGTCGAGAGCAGCCGGAGCGGCACGAATGAGTTGCGGCTCTGCGGCCGAGCCCAAATAATGAGATCACCAGGGCCTGGACCTTCAGTCGCCACGCTCTTCTTGGATTTGACGCACGGACCCCTAGACGCGGACCAACCTCTCCGCGTATAAGGTGTGTGTAATTGATTCAAGAGGAAGTATGCATGAAGACTCCGCCGTACTTGTTGCCGCTCGCCCTTCTCATCGCCCTCGCCTCCACCGTCACAGCCCAAGCTCCTCCGGGTAACCCGAAGCCTAGTCTCCAGATCGCCTTTGAAGAGACGGCGGTCATGGCGAGCGGCCTGACTCCCGGCAAGCAGGTGGTCTGGTTCGGCGTGGAGCACCGGGTCGACGCGGACTATTCCGGCGAGATGGCGCAGCGCTACGCGGTCGGCACGGTGGCGGCGGACGGCACGGCGCGGCTCGACCTCGGGCGGGCGCCGGCGCTGCGCTCCTTCTGGGCCGCGGTCGACCTCGACAGCGGCGATCTCCTGGTGGCGGCCCCCAACGGCTACCGGATCGCCCGGCCTCAGCACCTCTCGCACCTGGGGCTCGGCCAAGGGGCGAAGGCCGACGAGCTGCTCGACGACCGCCCCTTCCTGATGGGCCTGATGGTGCGTCCGGGCACCGGCGCCTGGGCCTTCACCGGCGGCGACGGCGGTCCGCGCGACGAGGACGGCCGGAACGACGGCCATCTCCGTTTCGCGCTCGACAAGTTCGATCCGCTCCCGGGCAGCCCGGCGGCTCCGGCCAAGCTGACCGGCCAGGACCTCTGGATCGTCGTCGATCCACTCGCCATGGAGATCGCGGTGCACAAGGGCGGGGTGGCGCAATGAGCCCGCGCAAGCTCCTCTTCCCGCTCCTCCTGCTCCTCGCCGCGCCTCTCCTGGCGGACGTCCACCCGAACACCGCCTCGGGCTTCCCCGTCGAGCAGTCGTTCCATGTCGGCGACTTCGACAGCGTCAACCTGTTCAACGGCGCCCTGACCCTCAGCATCCCGATCGGCACCGCCTATCCGGTCAACGGCGGCTTCTCCTACAGCCTCAAGCTGACCTACAACTCCAACCCCTGGCTGTTCAAGACGGTCAAGTACTCGCTGCCCCCCGACTACACGCAGGAAGTCTCGCGCATTCAGGCGTACCCGAACCCCTGCTCGAACGCCGGCCTCGGCTGGCGGGTGTCCTTCGGCCGCATGGATCCGCCCTGCCAGGTGCCGGACGCCAACGACACTCTGCCCGTGGGGCCGATCTATCAGGACGAGAACGGCACCGATCACATCTTCTACCCGACCCTGCACGACGGCGACGCCGACGACGCGGCGGTCTCCGGGGTCTCGGACGTCGAGTACACGCGCGACGGCAGCTACCTGCGGCTCAAGGTCTACACGGCCGGCTACCGCGAGATCGAGTCGTCCGACGGCTCTGTGCGCCGCTTCAATTCGACCGGCATGCCGATCCAGCTCCGCGACGCCTTCAGCAACACCCTGTCGATCGACTACGGCACCGCCAACCAGTGGGTGATCACCGACTCCCAGGCCCAGGGGCGAACGCAGCGGGTCTGGTTCCGCACGGACCTGCCGGGCTACGCCCAGACCGTCGACCACATCGACCTGGTCCCCTTCGGCGGGGGAATGGTCCCGGCGACCTACCAGTTCACCTACTCGACAAGCCAGCCGCCCATCGGCCGCCCCTGCCCCCACAACGACACCGACCAGATGGGGAGCATCGGGCCGACGGTGAGCGTGCCGCTGCTGGTCGGCGTCACGCTGCCGGACGGCTCTGCCTGGAGCACGACGGCCAGCGATTACGTGGTCACGCAGCCCTCCGGTCCCACGTGGCCGAACAACGCCTGCACCGAAAACGCGGGTAACCTCACGGCGCTGACCCTGCCGACGCTCGGGCGGATGGAGTGGGTCTGGCAGAAGGTCTATTTCCCAACCGGCTCCTCGAACAAGCCGCACCTTCAGACCAATCCCGGGGTGGCGTCGCGCGGGATGCGCGACCGCGGCGGCCTCATGCTGGGCGTCTGGAACTACGCCTTCGGCCCCGGCTATCCGGCGGTCCTGTCCAGCCAGGAGCACACGACGACGGTCACCGACCCGCTCGGGCACTCCACGAAGGACTATTTCTCAACCGCCCTCAACGCCAGCTACACCGGCTGGAGCACCTACGACTACAGCCTGCCGTTCACCCGCAACTCGACCCTGAACGTGGCGCCCGGCATAGACCTCAACCTGTCGCGGCAGACCTACGCCGTCGGCGGCACGCTGCTCCGCTCGGAGTACGTGCTCTACGAGCGCGACCCCATCTTCGCGGTGAACGTGCCGGACATCTACAACACCAACCGCCGCGTGCTGCGCAGCCGCACCGTCTACAACGACGACGGCGGCACCTACGGCGGCGTGGTCAACTCCAGCTTCGACGGCCTCGGGCACTACCGCACGCAGATGACCGACGGCAATTTCCCCGGCTCGAACACCCGCACCCACACCGGCAACTTCAATCCCGGGCAGGGGACCTACACCGTCAACGCCGCCGCCAACTCCGGCTCCGGCTACTCGCTCTTCCCCGGCAGCTCGCCCTGGGTTCTGGAGGCGCCGACCTACCTCTCCGATTCCGAGGGCGGAGCCACGGCCCAGACCGACCTCTGCTACGCCGCGGGCTCCGCCGTGGTCACCCGCAAGCGCACCCACCGCCTCGACGGCGCCACGCAGGGAGCGCACGACCTGCTCGCCGTCTACGGCGTGTCCGGGCAAGGGAACGTCACCAGCGAGAGCTCCTACGGCGGCGACGCCGCCGCGCAGACGCTGGCGACCGGCGGCGTCAACCTCTGCACGATGGGGCTGCCGGCGGCACCCGAGTACCAGCTCAACCACACCTATTCCGGGGGGGTGCGGGCGACCTCGCAGTACGCGGGGACGACCCTCAACACGCTCGATCAGACGATCGACGTCAGCTCCGGCCTGCCGGTGTCGAGCCGGGACGCGGCGGGGATCCAAACCGCCTTCGAGTACGACCTGCTCGGCCGGCCGATCTGGTCGAAGCCGGACTTGGGGCAGGGGGGATGGACCGAGTACGTCTACAGCCACGCCGTCCCGGCGGGCTCGGTGCGCGCCAACGTCATCGTCAGGAGGCGCGACAACGGCAGCCATTCGGCGGCGATCCTCGGCGTCAACATCGTCACCTTCGACTATTTCGGGCGGGTCTACCAGGAGCAGCGGCGGCTCCCCGGCGGCGTCGCCTACAACAAGCGCGAGATCCTCTACGACGTTGCCGGCCACAAGGCGTCGGTCTCCGAGCTGACCTCGGGCGCGGCCGGCAACCTGACGAAGTACCTCAACTACGATCCCTTCGGCCGGCCGGGCACCATCCAGCCGCCGGACGGCGCGTCGCACAACGTGACCCTGAGCTACTTCGGCGTGCGGCAGGTCAACCGCGCCGTCAAGGTCGCCACCGCGGTGGGGTCCGAGACCTCGGCGACCACCACCGAGATCTATGACCGCCAGGGGCGGCTCGCCTCCGTCACCGAGCCCTCGGGGGACCTCGGCGTCAATGTCACCACCGGCTATGGCTACGACGTCGGCAACCGGCTCGCCTCGGTGTCGACCTTCGCCACCGTCAGCGGCACCGGGGTGACCCAGACGCGGAGCTTCAGCTTCGACCGCGCCGGGCTACTGCAGTCCGAGACTCACCCCGAATTGGCCACAGCCGGCAACGGCTCGACGACCTACCCGCAGTACGACTCCAGCGGGCATATGGTGGAGCGGATCGACGGCCTCAATGACCTGAAATTCAGCTACGACCTCGCCGAGCGCCTCTACCAGGTGCAGGAGGCCACCGGGGCCAAGCGCATCCTCAAGTCGTTCACCTACGCGAGCGCCAACACCACCTTCACCGATCCGAATACGGGCGTCCCCTGCACCGACTACCGCCAGGGGAAGATCAGCCAGCAGTCCCGGTTCAACTACGTCACGATCCTCGGCGGTCCGTTTACCGTCGAGCTGCGTGAGGCGATGAACTACTGCGGCCGCGACGGCCGCCTGTCGCGGCGGACGCTGGAGAACTGGGTCGGCCCCACGCTCAGCGAGAGCTTCGTCCTGCCGGGCATCACCTACGACGCGCTCGGCAACGTCACCTCGCTCGCCTATCCGCAGTGCACCCACGCCGCCTGCACGGCGCCCTCGCCGCGGACCGTCAACTTCACCTATTCCGACGACCTGCTGAGCGCGGTGGGCGTCCCCGGCAACGCCGGCTACTACGCGAGCTCGCTGACCTATTACCCGAACCTGATGGTCAATCAGGTGGTCCACACCAACAACCCGGCGGACTCGACCAAGAGCCTGACCGACACCTACGCCAACGACCCCTTCGAAATGCGCCGCCCGGCGTCGATCACCACCACGACGCCCACGAGCGCGGTGCGCTGGTCCACCGGCGCCTATGCCTATGACGGCGCGGGCAACGTCAAGACGATCGGCACCCACACCTTCACCTACGACAAGGTGAGCCGCCTCACCGCCTCGAACCAATACCTCGAGCCCACGACCTCGACGACGCTACGTACCCAGAGCTTCACCTACGACGCCTTCGGCAACCTTCTCACCTTCGGCGGCAGCAGCGCCCGCAACACCCCGACCGCGCCGCAGACCAACCACCTCACCGGCGCCACCTACGATCCTTCGGGCAACGTCGCCACCTGGAACGGCAACCAGTACACCTACGACCCGTTCCACCTGATGTGGGACTACAAGACCCCCACCGACGAGTGGGCCTACCTCTACACCGCCGACGACGAGAGGGCCTGGTCCTACAAGACCGACAACACCTCCCTCTGGGCCCTGCGAGGCCTCGACGGCAAGGTCCTCCGCGAATACACCAACAACGGCACCTGGAGCGTCGCCGAGGACTACGTCTACCGCAGCGGCCTCCTCCTCGCCGCCGAGACGCCTGCTGGGACCCGCCACTTCCACCTCGACCACCTCGGCACCCCCCGCCTGGTCTCCAACAACTTAGGCCAGCAGGCTGCCTACCACGTCTACTACCCCTACGGCGAAGAAGCGACCGCCTTCAACCAGGACACCATCCGCGCGAAGTTCACCGGCCACGAACGGGATCTGGGGAATCCGGGCGGGTCGGGGGATGACCTGGATTACATGCATGCACGGCATGAGAGTTCGTTGACGGGGCGGTTTCTTAGTTTGGATCCAGCTCTCGAAGGTGCCCAGCCAAAGATTCCCCAAACCTGGAACCGCTACAATTACGTAGCGGGAGATCCGCTCAAGAATATAGATCCTACTGGAGAAGTCTTATTCTTTTTCGGCACCGCGAATGACATTCAAAGGCTTGAGCAGCTAGCGGACCAGAGCTTGCACGGTGTCGATTTGGTTGTTGACCAGAATGGCCGAGCAACTCTGGTGCCTAATAATGAAAGCGGCCCAGCGTCGCCCGAGCAGCAGGCATTTGCTAACACCTTGTCTGACGCTATAAACAGGCCTCAGTCAATCAATATTGGCGTTACTCACGGCGACCATGGAGTTCTCTTCGGGCAATATGCAACAGGAAAGCTTGATATCACTGATATCGCCGCTGTTGGCAATGGGAGAGGAGTAACAGGTGCTTCTATTGTAGCGCACGAGATTGCCGAACAGACCGCTAAGCAGACCCTTGGACTCTCCGCGGCCGACCTCTCGCAGGCCCATGCTGCCGGGTTGACTGCTCAACAAGCCACATCGGGCTATTCTTTTATTTCCCAAACACACTCCTTGAACAGTCACAATACTGGAACGGTAGTAGGCACTCATCAGCGTGGTAATGACAGAGTTACAGTGACATTTAAGTTTGTCAATGGGAACCTAGTACGCGTTGCGCGAACGCCGAGGACGCCATGAACGATTTCCTAAAAATGACTGGTCTATCCTTAAGCATGGTTATCTTTATAGCTGCGCTGATGCCTTTGAGCGGGTGTAGCGTTACACCTGAGCGCGCGACGGGAGATCCCAG
>DASWQX010000078.1:0-10867 GCA_036403495.1 Thermoanaerobaculia bacterium | reverse complement strand
TCTCCTTCTTTTCTATGAGTGCCTTCAATATAGCAGATGCTTACCTTCCTTGCCAATCCTCCGGCTGAGGCGCAGCCGTTCGCGACTCAGCCTTCAGCATCGTCCCATCGGGACGCAGTTCCGCCTCCCACCACCCCTTGACACCCCCCACCCCTTCGCCATACTGTCCATATATGAACGAACCGCCCGCCCGAGGTAGGGCCGGCGGTTCTTTTCTCTCCTGACCGGGTCAGTGGGCAGCATGGGGGAACCCGCGTCCTCGATCTCGATCCAAGGAATTCGACGAGTTACGGGCCGCTCCGGAGATCCGGGCGGGCTCGCGGTTTTGAGCTGGCTTTTTAGCTAGGAGACGAAGGATGAAGCTTTCAGCGGTGGTTGCGGCGGGGGTGGTGGTCTGCGTGGTGGTGGGGTGCAAGGGTAAGGAGGCAGCTCAGGCTCCGCCTCCCCCTCCGCCGACGGTGGTCGTGACGCCGGTGGTCCAACGGGACGTTCCGGTCACCCAGGAGTGGATCGGCACGACGGCGGGGAACATCAACGCCGAGATCCGGCCGAGGGTGGATGGATATCTGCTGCGGCGGGTGTATGCCGAGGGGAGCTTCGTGCGGCAGGGCGACCTGATGTTCGAGATCGACGCCCGGCAGGTGCAGGCGCAGCTCCAGCAGGCGCAGGGGGACATGGCGCAGGCCCAGGCACAACTGGCCAAGGCGCAGCAGGACGTCAACCGCTTCCGCCCGCTCGCCGCGCAGAAGGCGGTCAGCCAGCAGGAGCTCGACAATGCGCTCTCGTCGGCCGCCGCCGCCAAGGCGGTGGTGGACGCCAAGCAGGCCACGGTCCACGAGGCGCGTCTGAACCTCGGATGGGCCCGGGTCACCGCGCCGATCAGCGGCATCGCCGGCGCCTCCCAGGCGCAGGTGGGCAACCTGGTCAGCCCTTCGACGGTTCTCGCCGTGATCTCCCAGTGCGATCCGGTCCGCGTGCTCTATCCGCTCAGCGAGCAGGAGTACCTCCACCTCCAGGAGCGGTTGCGCTCGGACCCCGCGGCCCGCGGCGACAATCTCGAGCTGATCCTCGCCGACGGCACGACGTTTCCCCACAAGGGGCACGTGCTCTTCTCGGACCGGGATGTCGACGTGAAGACGGGCACCATCGGCACGGTGGCCGTCTTCCCCAATCCCGGCAACGTGCTGCGCCCCGGGCAGTATGCCAAGGTGCGCGCGGTCACCGAGGTGAAGAAGGCGGCGCTGTTGGTGCCGCAGCGGGCGGTGAACCAGTTGCAGGGAGGCTTCCAGGTGGCGGTGGTGGGGAGCGACGACAAGGTGACCATCAAGCCGGTCGTGCCCGGCGTGCGGGTGGACAAGCTCTGGCAGATCGATTCGGGGCTCTCTCCTGGCGATCGCGTGGTGGTCGAAGGGTTCGCGAAGGTGAAGCCGGGAGGCACCGTGAAGCCGCAGGAGGCCCCGCCCGAGGAGGCCGAGGCGTCTCCCGCAACGCCTGCTACGTCCGCCACGGGAGGGAAGTGACGCCATGGCTCGCTTCTTCATCGACCGGCCGATCGTCGCGATCGTCATCTCGGTCCTGATCGTCCTGCTCGGGATGGTGGCGATGTTCGGGCTGCCGGTCGAGCAGTATCCGGACATCGTGCCGCCGCAGATCCAGATCCAGAGCACCTTCCCGGGCGCCGACGCGGTCACCGTGGAGCAGTCGGTGGCGACTCCCCTCGAGCAGCAGATGAACGGCGTCGAGGACGAGCTCTACATGCAGTCGGTGAACGCCAACGACGGCACCATCACCCTGCGCGTGATCTTCGACGTCGGCACGGACCGCAACGCCGACCAGATCAACGCCCAGAACCGGGTGACCCAGGCGCTGCCCAGCCTGCCGGCGGACGTCAACGCCTTCGGCCTCACCTACCGCAAGACGCAGGGCACGCCGCTGATGCTGATCTCGCTCTACTCGCCGAAGGGGAGCTACCCGGCCCTGTTCCTGGGCAATTACGCGCTGATCAACGTCAACGACGCGCTCTACCGGGTGCCCGGGGTGGGCCAGGTGACCAACTTCGGCGCCTCGGAGTACGCGATGCGGGTGTGGGTGAAGCCGGATCAGCTCGCCAAGCTGAGCCTGACCGTCTCGGATCTGCTGAAGGCCGTCCAGGCGCAGAACACGGTGAACCCCTCCGGGCAGATCGGCGCCGAGCCGTCCCCCGCCGGGCAGGAGTTCACCTACGCCGTGCGCGCGCAGGGGCGGCTGGCCACGCCGGAGGAGTTCGGCAACATCGTGGTGCGCCTGAACCCGGACGGCTCGGCGGTGCGCATGAAGGACGTCGCGCGCATCGAGCTGGGCGCCCTGAGCTACAAGCAGATCGGGCGCTTCAACGGCCGGCCGTCGAGCATCATCGGCATCTACCAGGCCCCCGGCTCGAACGCCCTCGCGGTGGCCAACGGGATCCGGAAGGCGATGGCGGACCTCAAGTCCCGGTTCCCCGCCGACCTCGACTATGCCGTCTCGGTGGATTCCACCCGGCAGGTGACGGCGGGGATCCGGGACATCCTGAAGACGCTCGCCGAGGCGATGGTGCTGGTGATCCTGGTCGTCTTCCTCTTCCTCCAGAACTGGCGGGCGACGCTGATCCCGCTGATCGCCGTGCCGGTGTCGCTGATCGGCACCTTCGCGGTCTTCCCGCTGCTGGGCTTCTCGATCAACTCGCTGTCGCTGTTTGGCTTGGTGCTGGCGATCGGCCTGGTGGTGGACGACGCGATCGTGGTGGTGGAGGCGGTGGAGCACCACATCGAGGAGGGGATGACGCCGCGCGCCGCCACCATCCAAGCGATGAAGGAGGTGTCGGGGCCGGTGGTCGCGATCGCCCTGATCCTCTCCTCGGTGTTCCTGCCCGCCGCCTTCCTGGGCGGCATCCAGGGGCGGCTCAACCGGCAGTTCGCGCTCACCATCGCCATCTCGGTGCTGATCTCGGCATTCAACGCGCTCTCGCTCGCGCCGGCGCTCTCGGCGCTGCTGCTGCGGCACCGCGAGGCGTCGCGCGGGCCGCTCGCCCGCTTCTTCGGCGCCTTCAACAAGGGCTTCGACAAGGCGCGGAACAGCTATATCGGCGTCTCCGGATTCCTGATCCGCAAGGCGGTGCTGGCGGTGGCGATCCTGGCGGGCTTCGCCCTGCTGGCGGGGGGCCTGGGCAAGTCGTTGCCCACCAGCTTCCTGCCGGACGAGGACGCGGGCTCGTTCTATCTCAACGTGCAGCTCCCGGACGCCGCATCGCTCCAGCGCACGGACGCCGTCTGCCGCAAGGTGGAGCAGATCCTGGCGCACACGAAGGGGGTGCGGTACTACAACACGGTGGCCGGCTTCAGCCTGCTCTCCTATGTGTCGTCGTCCTACAACGCCTTCTACTTCGTGTCGCTCGATCCGTGGGACCAGCGGGAGGGCCACGGGCTCACCGCGAGGGAGATCGCGGACAAGCTGAACGGCGAGCTCCGCGCCCAGATCACGGAGGCGACCGCGTTCGCGTTCCTGCCGCCGGCCATCCCCGGCCTCGGCACCTCGGGTGGCTTCTCGCTCTGGGTGCAGGACCGCAGCGGCGGCTCGGTCGACTTCCTGAACCAGAACCTCCAGAAGTTCCTGGAGGCGGCGCGCAAGCGGCCGGAGCTCCAGAACGTCAACAGCTCCTTCCGCGCCGCGGTGCCGCAGATCTTCGTCGACGTCGACCGCGACAAGGCGCTGAAGCAGGGGGTGCCGATCGCCGACGTCTACCAGACCTTGCAGGCGTTCCTCGGCGGCACGTTCGTCAATCAATTTAACCGCTTCGGACGGCAGTGGCGCGTCTACCTGCAAGGGGAGGCGTCGGAGCGCACCAAACCGGAGGACATCGGCCAGTTCTACGTGCGGAACAACGACGGCAACATGGTGCCGCTCTCGGCGCTGACCACGATCCGCTCCACCAACGGTCCGGAGTACACGCAGCGCTTCAACCTGTTCCGGGCCGCCCAGGTCACCGGCTCGGCGGCGCCGGGCTACAGCTCGGGCCAGGCGCTCGACGTGCTGGAGCAGGTGGCGGCGCAGACCCTGCCGCGCGAGATGGGCTTCGACTGGGCCGACCTCTCCTATCAGGAGAAGAAGGCGTCGGGGAGCGCGAGCCGGGTGTTCATCCTGTCGCTGATGTTCGTCTTCCTGATCCTGGCCGCCCTCTATGAGAGCTGGTCGCTGCCGTTCAGCGTGCTGCTCTCGGTGCCGGTCGCGGTGTTCGGCGCTTTCCTCGGGTTGCTGCTGCGGCACTTCGACTTCGACGTCTTCGGCCAGATCGGCCTGGTAGTGCTGATCGGTCTGGCGGCCAAGAATGCGATCCTGATCGTGGAGTTCGCCAAGGCCGAGTCGGAGAAGGGGCGGAACCTGGTGGACGCGGCGCTGGAGGGTGCAAGGCTCCGGCTGCGGCCGATCCTGATGACCTCGTTCGCCTTCATCCTCGGCTGCGTGCCGCTCTGGATCGCCAGCGGCGCCGGCGCCTCCTCGCGGCAGATCCTGGGCACCGTGGTGGTGGCGGGCATGCTCGCGGCCACCCTGCTGGCCATCTTCCTGATTCCTGCGCTCTACGTGCTGGTGGAGCGGATCGGCGGCGCCGAGCGAAAACGCCGACGGGCGCTCGAAAAGGGGGGCGGCGTGCCGGCCATTGCCCCGGCCAGCAAGGAGGCCCACCCATGAGGCGGCTCGGTTTGCTGATGGCAGGATTGGCCGCGGCCGGAGCCCTGGCGGGGTGCGTCGTCGGCCCGGCATACAAGCGGCCGGACCTCAACCTTCCCGGTCAGCACCGGGGCGCGGGGGGCACGGCGCGCCCGGAGGAGGCCGCCGCATTCGCCGATCAGCCCTGGTGGGCGGTCTTCCACGACGACGCCCTGCAAGGCTTGATCGCGGAGGCGCTCAGGAACGGCTACGACGTCCAGCTCGCTGCTTGGCGGGTGGAGGAGGCGCGGGCCAACGCGGGGATCGCCCGCTCGCAGGCCTTCCCCGGGGTCCAGGGCCAGGCCGAGGCGGGGTACGGCCGGCAGTCCGAGTTCTCCACGTCCCCCGGCGCCCAGGGCGCCCTGATCCAGCTCAACGTCAACGCCTCCTGGGAGCTCGACTTCTGGGGGCGGATCCGGCGGGTGAACGAGGCGGCGCTGGCGGCCTACCTGGCCTCCGAGGAGGGGCGGCGCGGAGTCTATCTCTCGCTGGCGTCCGAGGTGGCCACCGCCTACTTCCAGCTCCGCGAGCTCGACCTCCAGCTCGAGATCGCCCGCCGCACCACCGGCGCCTTCCAGGAGACCTTCGACCTCTTCGACCGCCGGCTCCAGGGGGGCGCCGCGTCGGCCCTGGAGACCAGCAGCGCCGAGGCACTGCTGGCGGCGACCGCCGCCAACATCCCCGACCTCGAACGGCAGATCGCGGCGCAGGAGAATCAGCTCTCTTTCCTGCTTGGCAGGAACCCCGGACCGATCCAGCGCGGCGCGGCGCTCAACGACCAGTTCCTTCCCCCTTCGATTCCGGCGGGGCTGCCGGCCGACCTGCTGAAGCGGCGTCCCGATCTCCGCGAGGCCGAGCAGAACCTGATCGCGGCCAACGCCAACGTCGGCGTCGCCAACGCCGATTTCTTCCCCCGCATCAGCCTGACCGGCGCCCTCGGCAGCATCTCGCCGCAGATCTCGCAGATCTTTCCGGCCGGGCGGACCTGGTCGATCGGCGGCGGCCTGCTCACCCCGGTGTTCCAGGGGCGGCGGCTGCGTGAGCAGTACAACGCCGCCGTGGCCCGCTGGGAGCAGGCGAAGGTGACCTACGAGCAGGACGTGACCAACTCGTTCAACGAGGTCTCGACGGCGCTCGTCGCCTATCAGAAGTACGCCGAGGTGGAGGCGGCGCGGACCCGCGAGGTGAACGCCTACCGGGAGGCGGTGCGCCTGGCCAACACGCGCTACGTGGCCGGCCTCTCGGACTACCTGGAGGTGTTGCAGGCGGAGCAGCAGCTCTTCCCAGCGGAGATCCTGCTGGCGCAGAGCCGGGGCAACCGCCTGGCCACCCTGGTCCAGCTCTACCGCGCCCTGGGCGGTGGCTGGCAGCTCGCCGATGCGCAATGGACGCAGCCGCCGGGAGCGCCTTCAGGGAAGCAGCCGTGAAGGACGATCCGGTCATCCGGCTCTTCCTGCAGACTTCGCAGGTCATCGAGGAGCGGCTGGAGGCGGCGCTGGAGGGGGTCGACCTGTCGCTGGCGAAGTACAGCGCGCTCAAGCACCTGGCGCTGGCCGAGGAGCCGCTGTCGCTGAGCGAGCTGGCGACCCGGCTGGTCTGCGTCCGCTCGAACATCTCGCAGCTCGCGGACCGGCTGGAGGCGGACGGCCTGGTCCGCCGGGTCGAGGACGCGAAGGACCGCCGCTGCGTCCGCGCCACCCTCACCGACGTCGGCCGCGAGCGCCAGGCCGCCGCCGCGCGGCACCTGGAAGTGATCCGCGGCGAGATCGTGGCGATCCTCTCCGAGGTCGACCGCGAGGCGCTGGAGCGGGCGCTCGAAAAGCTGCGGCAGCTCTGAGGCCGGCGCTTCTCGCGGCGGGGAGGTGACCCGCGGGGACGATAGGACTAAACTATAATCCTCAAGGTCAGCCACTGATCCGGCAGCTTGCCGTCCCCAACCTTTCTGTCCGCAGAAGGAGCTTATGGAGAGCTATCACATCTACCCCTGGGAGGTGATCCTGGTGGTCATCTGCGCGGCGGCCTACTTCTATCTCCGCCGCCAGAAGTCCCAGCAGGCGGCGGCGGCCGTGGCCAAGCGGGCCAAGGAGACCCCGGCGGAGGCGTTCCAGCGGCTCCGCCAGGAGGCCCTGGAGACGCCGGTCGCGAGCCTCGGCCTTCCGGGCGAGGTCAAGCCCAACGAGCCGTTCGGCATCCTGATGGAGATGGGGGTGCCGAGCTCGGTGGTGACGCTCGCCTGCTTCGCCAACGGCGACGCCCGCCTCTACTACAAGACCGGCGGCGGGATGGTCGGCGGCATCAGCCACGAGAAGGTGCGCAAGGCCGCCCAGGTGTTCACCGGCCTGGCCCGCAAGGCGATGGCGCGGATGAGCCGGGTGACCAATTTTCCCGTGCCCCGCGAGGACCGCGTCCGCTTCTACGTGCTGACCCCGCGCGGGGTGTTCTCGACCGAGACCGACCGCGAGGCCCTGGGCGAGCCGGGCAACGAGCTGGCGCCCCTGTTCTACAGCGGCCAGGAGGTCGTCACCGAGATGCGCCAGGTGCAGGAGGCGCGGGACGTGAGGAACCGTCCGACGATGCCGTCGGGACGGCCGGCCGCTCCGATGTCCGGAATCCAATCGCCCCCCGTCCTCGACGACACGGAGGCTTGAGGCGTGGCGGACGAGGGCGCCTTCCGGATCCGCCGCTCGGAGCCCGCCGACGCCCCGGCGCTGGCGGACTTCGCGGCGCGGATGTTCGCGGACACCTTCGGCCCCTACAACCGTCCGGAGGACATGGCCGCGCACTTGGCCGACCGCTTCGGCGTCCACCAGCAGGCGGGCGAGATCGCCGACCCGAAGATCCTCACCTTCCTGGTGGAGGCGGAGGACCGCCTGATCGGCTACACCCAGATCCGCCGCATTCCGCCGCCCGGCTGCGTGACGGGAGAGGAGCCGGTGGAGCTCGGGCGCTTCTACGTCGACCGCCCCTGGCAGGGCCGGGGGCTCGCGCAGCGCCTGATGGCGGTGGTGTGGGAGGCGGCTAAGGGGTTGAACGGGCGCACCCTCTGGCTCGGCGTCTGGGAGGGGAACCCGCGCGCCATCGCCTTCTACGAGAAGTGCGGCTTCCGCGACGTGGGAAGCCAGGAGTTCCTGCTCGGCGCGGACCTCCAGACCGACTGCGTCATGGTGGCCGATCTCGCCGACTTGCGGGCGCCCGCGTCTGGCGTTTACCCTGAAGGCCTGACATGATCTCCAGCGCCACCGACAGGATCGATGATCTCCTGACGCCCAAGCACGCGGCACCTGCCGAGAGGAGGCACATTGGCCAAGCCGAATTATCAGCATGAACGGCGCCAGAAGGATCTGGCGAAGAAGAAGAAGGCGGAAGAGAAGCGGCTGCGCAAGGCGGAGAAGAAGAGCTCGCCCGGCGAGGAGGAGAACCTCCAGCCGCTTCAGCCGCCGCAGGGCGAGGGCGAAACCCCCTCGTAGCAACCGGTCAGGCTCCCTTCTCCCGCCGGAGAAGGGGACCCCCGTCTAGCCCAGGTCCCGCAGCCGCCCCGGCAGCGCGGCCAGGAAAGGTCCCAGGTCGTCCGCGTCCGGCAGGGTGATCTCGATCCTGCCGTTCCTCGTCCGCGCCACCTTCCCGTCCCCCGCCATGACCAGGGGCACCTGGATCGCCTCGCGGTCCAGCGGAATCTCGTCGGTGACCTCGAAGAGCCGGTTCATCGTCGACTGGTCGATCACACGCATGTAAGCACCCCCTTGTCGCCGCTGGGAAGGCCGCGATTCGCGATTCGTCACGCCGGCCCGTCCCTTTCCAGGCGCGGTGGGCACTTTACCTTGTACCGGCTCGATCGGGCCGGCTGGGCAGAGTCCATCCGGACTGTCTTTCATGAATTGGGAGGAAACAGAATGAGAAGCACTGCCAGAGCCTTTCTCGGCCTTCTGGCCGCCGTCCTGACCATCCCCGCGGTGCAGGCGACCACGGCGGTGGAGCGCACGGAAGCCGACCTGATCCAGGAATCGACCCTCGTCGTCACCGGCCACTGCACGCACCTGCAAAGCCAGTGGGCCGGCCGCACCCTGGTGACGCTGGCCACCATCCAGGTCTCCGAGGTGCTGAAGGGGGGAGCGGTCTCCACCGTGACCGTCGCGCTGCCGGGAGGCCTGGACAGCAACCGGCGCATTCCGGTGGCCATGAGCTTCCCCGCGGCGCCGGTCATCCTGCAGCAGGAGAACGTGCTGCTCTTCCTGACCCCCCAACCGCTGGTGGCCGGCACCTACTCGATCGCCGGCTTCTCCCAGGGCAAGTTCTCGCTGGTCGAGGACGTCCCGGGCAAGGCGGTGGCCACCCAGAGCCTCGGCGGTCTGAAGGTCCAGGGGCACGACGGCTCGCTGCACCGCGGCGAGGGGAAATCGATTCCGCTCGACGAGCTGCGCGCCAGGATCCGGACGATCCAGGCCGCCGAAAGCCGGCGGTGATGTCATGGATTTGCAATCGAGGAGAAGAGACGCGATGAGAGGAATGTTCAGCAGGATCTCCCTGGCCGCCCTGCTGGCGGCCTCCCTGGGGACCGTCCCGGCGCGGGCCGGCGGCTTCCTTGAGAGTTTTGACATCACCGGCAACGTCCCGTCGCCGATCCCGGGTCAGATCAACGCGCGGCTGGTCCGGATCTTCCACGATCCCCGCTGCATCCCGGTGCGCTTCCAACTCAACGGCACGCAGGACCCGATCCCCAATCCGCTCGGCGCCGGCCCGGTGGTGTCGCTGGCGGCCGCCCGCACCACTCTCCAGAAAGCGTTCGACACCTGGAACAGCATCCCGACCTCGTACATCGAAGAGAAGATCACCGGCACCGTGGCCAATCCCGGCTTCGTCGGCTTCGACATGGTCAACGAGATCAGCTTCCGCGTACCGGCCAACTTCGGCGCCATCGCCACCACCCCTTCGGTCACCCTGATGGCCGACACTACCCTGCGCGACGGCGACGACCTCGACGGCGACGGCATCGCCGACGTCTCCAGCCACATCAGCACCTGCACCGTGGGCACCGACGGCCGCACCAAGTTCCCCGCCGGCTTCTACAAGGCGGGGACGATCCTGGACGTCGACGTCCAGTTCAACACCGGCCAGTACCGGTTCACGGTCAACGATTCCGATGTCGACACCAACACCTCGTCGACGGACCTCCAGGGCACCGCCACCCATGAGTTCGGCCACTCGTTCGGCCTGTCGCATGTGCTCAACAACCAGAAGAGCCCGACCGACGGCACAGGCGCGACGATGTTCCCGTTCGTCGACACCGGCGATCCGCCCTCCGAGCTCTCGCAGCGGACGCTGGACAGCGACGACATCGCCTACGCCTCCTTCTACTATCCGGAGGGGACGGCGGCCAGCGGCCCGGCGGCGCTCCAGCCGGGGGACATTCCGTTCAATCTGGTCTACGGCGTGCTCCAGGGCTCCGCCACCCACGGCGTGCTCAACGAGCCGATCGCCGGAGCCAGCCTCTCCAGCGTCGACCTGCTGACCGGCGCGGAAGTCACCTCGGCGTTCAGCGGCCACAGCCAGCTCTCGTACGATCCGTCGACCGGCGGCCTCTTCCTGGTCAGCCCGTCGTACAACATCCTCGACGGCAACTACTCGCTGCCGGTGCCGCTCGGCCTCTACAAGCTGGGGATCGAGGCGGTGGACGGCTTCCCGGTGTCCACCAACTCGATCGGCCTCAACGCGCTGATCGGCGACCTCTTCGGTCAGCAGAGCTTCAACGAAGGTTTCTGGGGCGGCCCCCTGGAGTCGGCGCACGAGGTCCAGCCCGGCTTCGGGCTGCCGGTGGTCGGCATCCCCGGCCTCACCCAGTCTCACATCGACTTCATCACCAACGATCAGACCAACATCAGCAATTTCGGCTCGCGGGACTTCATCGGCTTCACCGGTCAGCCGGCAGGGAGCTACTACGCCGTGCGCATCCCCGCGAGCCAGATCTCAGGGCTCAACCCCGGTGGCGATCTCTACATCCAGGAGGCCCTGTACGACACCTTCGTCGTCGATTCCTCGGTGGTCCCGGTATTCGCCGAAGCGACTCTCACCACCGGCACGGCCAGCGGCACGACGGCCACCGTCGACCTCGCTCACCCGCTCGCGAAGGTGACCGGCTTCATCGGGCAGG
>DASWQX010000077.1:0-3381 GCA_036403495.1 Thermoanaerobaculia bacterium | reverse complement strand
GGCCTCCCGCGACGAGGCCGCCGACGGACGCCGGCTGGCGGCGCGCATCGAGGCGTCGAAGCCCACCCTGGTGCAGGGGACCCCCGCCACCTGGCGGCTGCTGCTGGAGTCCGGCTGGAAGGCGACGCCGGGGATGCCGCGGATGCTGGCGCTCACCGCCGGCGAGCCCCTGGCCCCCGACCTCGCGGCGGCCGTGCTCGCCCGCTGCGGCGGGATGTGGAACCTCTATGGGCCCACCGAGACGTCGGTCTACTCGACCGCTTGGCGGGTGGCGCTCGACGGCGGCCCCATGCTGATCGGCCGGGCGATGGCCAACACCGTCCTGCGGGTGGTCGACCGCTCGCTCGCCCCGGCCCCGCTGGGGGCGGCCGGCGAGCTGCTGATCGGCGGCGCGGGGGTGGCCCGCGGCTACCACGGCCGTCCTGATCTGACGGCCGAGCGCTTCGTGCCCGATCCCTGGAGCGCCGAGCCCGGCGGGCGGCTCTACCGCACCGGCGACCTGGTGCGCTTCAGAGCCTCCGGCGATCTGGAATACCTGGGCCGCATCGACCACCAGGTGAAGGTGCGCGGGTTCCGCATCGAGCCGGGGGAGGTCGAGGCGGCGCTGCTGAGCCACCCCGGAGTGCGCCAGGCGGTGGTGGCGGCGCGCGGCGAGGGGAGCGACCGGCGGCTGGTCGCCTGGCTGATCCCCGAAGACGCGCCCCCCGCGATCGCCGAGCTGCGCGAGCACCTGCGGCGGACCCTGCCCGAGTACATGATCCCGGCGGCCTACCAGGTGATGGAGGCCTTCCCGCGGACCGCCAGCGGCAAGGTCGACCGCCGCATACTGCCAACCCCCGGCGGCACCCGCGAGGCGGCCTCGGGCGCCGCCTACGCCGATCCCCGCGACGGCCTCGAGCGGTCCCTTGCCGGGATCTGGCGCGAGGTGCTGAAGGTCGACCGCGTGGGAGTGGACGATAATTTCTTCGACCTCGGCGGCCACTCCCTCCTCGCCGCTCAGGTCCACGCCCGGCTGGCCGCGCTGCTGGGGCGGGAGGTGGCGCTGCTCGACCTCTTCCGCTATCCGACGGTGCGCTCGCTCGCGGGGTTCCTGGGGGGCGCGGCGGCGCCACAGTCTTTGGCCGGCCGGGAGCGCGGAGCGGCGCGGCGGGAGGCGGCGTCCCATGGGGAGGCGAAGACGGCGGGCATCGCCATCGTCGGCATGGCCGGGCGTTTCCCCGGCGCCGGCGGCGTCGAAGCGTTCTGGCGCAACCTGGTGGGGGGCGTCGAGTCGATCTCCTTTTTCAGCGACGAGGAGCTGCGGGCGGCGGGGGTGCCGGAGGCGGCGCTCGCCGATCCGCGCTACGTGCGGGCGCGCGGCGTGGTGGCGGGGGCCGACGAGCTGGACGCCCCCTTCTTCGGCTACAGCCCGCGCGAGGCCGAGATGGTCGATCCCCAGCAGCGCCTGTTCCTGGAGTGCGCCTGGGAGGCCTTCGAGGACGCCGGCCACGACCCGGCGACCTTCCCCGGCGACGTCGGCGTGTTCGCGGGCGCCGGCATGAACACCTACGCCCTCAGTGTCCTCGCCGATCCGGACGTCCTCGACACCGTCGGCAGCTTCCAGTTGATGATCAGCAACGACAAGGACTTCCTGGCTCCCCGGGTGTCCTACAAACTGGGGTTGAAGGGGCCGAGCTTCGCGGTGCAGAGCGCCTGCTCGACGTCGCTGGTGGCGGTCCACCTCGCCTGCCAGAGCCTGCTTTCGGGAGAGTGCGACGCGGCGCTGGCCGGGGGCGTCTCCGTCCACCTGCCGCAGACGGAGGGCTATTCGTTCCACGCGGGGGCGGTGTTCTCGCCCGACGGCCACTGCCGCGCCTTCGACGCCGCGGCCGGCGGTTTCGTGGGGGGGAATGGCGCCGCCGTGGTGCTGCTCCGCCGCCTGGACGACGCTCTGCGCGACGGCGATCCCGTCCACGCCGTGATCCGCGGCTCGGCGGTGAACAATGACGGCGCCTTCAAGGCGGGATTTACGGCGCCCAGCGTCGACGGCCAGGCTCAGGTGATCGCCCAGGCGCTGGCGGTGGCGGGACTGGAGCCGGCGGCCATCGGTTACGTCGAGGCGCACGGCACCGGCACCGAGCTCGGCGATCCGATCGAGATCGCGGCGCTCACCCAGGCCTTCGGCAAACCATCCGAGCCGGGGAGCGTGGCGGTGGGCTCGCTGAAGACCAACATCGGCCACCTCGACAGCGCCGCCGGCGTCGCCGGCCTGATCAAGGCGGCGCTGGTGGTGGAGCGCGGGCAGATCCCGCCGAGCCTCCACTTCGCGACGGTCAACCCGAAGCTGGAGCTGGCGTCGACGCCGTTCCGGATCAACGATCGCCTGACCGAGTGGCCGGCGGGATCGCAGCCGCGGCGCGCCGGGGTCAGCTCGATGGGGATCGGCGGCACCAACGCCCACGCGATCGTCGAGGAGCCGCCGGCGCGCGAGCCGTCGACTCCGGGGCGCCCCTGGCAGCTCCTCCCCCTCTCGGCGCGCAGCGACGGGGCGCTGGCCCAGGCGGTGGAACGGCTGGAAAGCTATCTGCGCGAGCACCCGGATCTTTCCACGGCGGATCTCGCCTGGACGCTTCAGGCGGGGCGCCGCCGGTTCGAGCGGCGGGCGGTGGCCCTCTGCCGTGATTCCGCGGATGCCGTGGCGGTGCTCGGCGGGGGTGATCCGGAGCGCTTCCTCACCGGCACCGGCGAGGCCACCTCCGTGGTCTTCCTGTTCAGCGGCCAGGGCTCGCAGCACCCCGGCATGGCGGTGGAGCTGTACGCCTCCGAGCCGGTCTTCCGCGCCGAGGTCGACCGCGCCTGCGGCCTGCTGTGGCCGCGGCTGGGGCGCGACCTGCGCCCGCTCCTGTTCGCCGCGCCGGATGACCCGGAAGCGGCGGCGGCGCTGGCGCGCACGGAGATCACCCAGCCCGCCCTGTTCGTGATCGAGCACGCGCTGGCCCGGCTCTGGATCGCCTGGGGGGTGCGGCCGCGGGCGATGATCGGCCACTCGATCGGCGAGTACGTTGCCGCCTGCCTCGCGGGGGTCTTCTCGCTGGAGGACGCGCTCGCCCTGGTGGCCGAGCGGGGGCGGCTGATGGGGGAGTGCGCTCCCGGCTCCATGCTGGCCGTGTCGCTCCCCGAGGCGGAGATCGCGCCGCGACTGACCGCCGGCGACGGCCTCGCCATCGCCGCCGTCAACGCGCCCGCCCGCACGGTCGTCGCCGGTCCGGACGCGGCCGTCGATGCCCTCGCCGCGAGCCTGGAGGCGGAGGGAATCCAGCACCGCCGGCTGCGCACCTCGCACGCCTTCCACTCGGAGATGATGGAGCCGGCGGTGGCGCCCTTCCGGGCTGCGGTGGGGAA
>DASWQX010000076.1:0-2240 GCA_036403495.1 Thermoanaerobaculia bacterium | reverse complement strand
GCCGGCGCGGAAGCGGGGGAGGATGACGTCCCGCATCACGACCGCGCTCTCCCCACGGTTCCGGCCGTCGTCCAAGCCCCGGCCGAGGACGATCTCGGCCCGGTGGTCCGCCAGGGCCGCGAAGACGAGCAGGCCGTTGTTCTTCCCGCTCTGGCCGATTCCCCAGGCGTTGAACAGGCGGGTGGCGAACTCATGGGAGTCGACGCCGTCCGTCGACCCGACCAACACGACGGCCATCTCGGCGCCCGTTTTCACCTTCACCTCGTCGCCGAGGCTGTTGAGCTCCGCCAGCCGCTCGGGCGGCAGGGTGCCGGTCAGGTCGACCGCCCAGCCGG
This sequence comes from Thermoanaerobaculia bacterium, assembly GCA_036403495.1. Lineage (GTDB taxonomy): Bacteria > Acidobacteriota > Thermoanaerobaculia > Multivoradales > UBA5704 > DATARR01. Next base: position 1,905 of record DASWQX010000076.1, on the reverse strand, counting down.
TGGGGCGCGGGCTCGGGATCTGCTCGACGGTGACGGTCCGCGCGGGCGTGAAATGCCCCGGGACCAGGAGGAGGAAGAGACTGAGGACGAGGCAAGGGCTGTGGCGCACGCGCATCGGATCATCCTCCAGTTTCGGCTGTTTCGGCTTCTTTCTGACGCAAAGACTCCGGCGGAGCCCATCTCCGGATGTCGAAGGGAGCGAAATCATTTCGCCTCCCGGGTCATACCTATAAGGATGGTCCGCCCCCCGCGCGATGTAGAATCCACCTCCGATGCCGATCGACACGCAGACGCTGCTCAAGAAGAGCATCGCCAAGGCCATCCAGTCCCCCGGCAACGTGGTCGCCGGCGCCATCAGCCTGGCCGCTTCGGCCGTGCTCTGGAATCCGCTGCCGCTGATCCTATGGGGGTTGGGCGCCACCGGCTGGGTGACGCTCGCCGCGACCGGCAACCGCTACATCCGGCAGATCGAGGAGGAGCAGCAGCGCCAGGCCGAGCAGAAGGCGGAGGCGGACCGCGAGGTGCTGCGGCAGAAGGTGGAGTCGAGCCTCGCCGAGAGCCCGATCCCCGCCTGGATGCGCGCCGGCGTGCTCCCCGACTACATGTCCGTCTACCGGCGGCTGGCCGAGATCCGCGGGCGAGTCTCGAAGGTGCTCGGCGACCGCAGCGACCTCGACGCCGTCACCAAGGCCGGCACCTTCAACCAGCTCGGCTACATGCTGACGGCCTACCTCAACTTCGTGCGCGAGCGGCTCGCCTACCTGCAGATCCTCTCCACCATGCGGCCGGGCACCGATACGCCCCCGCTGCCGGCGCCGGCGGTGGCCGCGGTCCCCGTCGCCGCGGCGGACCGGCGGCGCGGCATCCAGATCCAGATCCAGCCCGCGCGTCCCGGCTTCGCGGCGGTGGCCGCCCCGCCGCTGCCGACCGTCGAGTCGCGGCTCGCCGAGGTGGACGAGAAGGTCAAGCAGCTCCAGGACTTGGCCTTGGCGGAGCCGGCGACCGCCCGCACCCGCCAGTTCCACATCGGCATTCTTCAGAAGCAGCGCGACCTGCTGCTCGAATGCCAGAAGCGCGACCAGTGCGTGGTGGCGCAGCTCGGGGCTTTTTCCGATGTGTTTGAAGTCATTCTGGGCCGCGTCAGCGCCTCCCAGTTCAGCGCGACCGAAGTCGCCAGCTACATGGGCACCGTGGTCGAGCAGGTCGTCGAGACCGAGCGTTTCGTCGACTCGCTCCGCCCCGCCATGGACGCGCTGCTGGGAGGGCTGCCCCCGGCCTAAAAAGGAGATAAGACAATGAAGCTCACCCCCATGGGGAAGGCGATCGTCGTGGTGGCCCTGCTGGTGGCGGCCTTCTTCGCCGTCCGCAAGTTCGCTCCCGACCTCAAGATCTGGGCCCTCGGCAAGAAGGGCGCCTCGGGCACCACGACCGAGGCCGTGAACAAGGGCGACTTTTCTGCCCTCGGCAACGCCCCGGCCGATCCGGAGCGCGGCAAGGGCTCGGAGGGCGTCACCCCCGCGGCCAACCTGGGCGCCGGCGGCAAGCTCGACCGCCCGCTGGTGGTGGCCATCAACACCTGGGCCGGCCACTCGCCCGGCATTGTGTTCAACAACGGCATGGACCCCAACCCGGGCTCGCAGTTCAAGACCAAGTACGGGCTGGACGTGAAGTTCGTGCTCTTCGAGGACCCGGCGACCAAGCTCGCCGCCTTCCGCAAGGGCGACGTCGACGTGATGTGGGACACCGTCGACAACTGGGCGCGCGAGGCCTCGATCCTCGCCGAGCAGAACCAGAAGGCGAAGTCGTTCATCATGCAGGACTGGTCACGCGGCGGCGACGGCATCGTCTCTCTCGCCTCGATCACTTCGATTGAAGGGCTGAAAGGGCACAAGATCTCCTGCACCC
>DASWQX010000075.1:0-8803 GCA_036403495.1 Thermoanaerobaculia bacterium | reverse complement strand
GGAGCGCTGGTACGCCGTCGACGGCACGCCGACCGACTGCGTCAACCTGGGGTTGCTGGCCGTGATGAAGGACCACCCCCCCGACCTGGTCTGCTCGGGGATCAACTTCGGCCTCAACCTGGGGGACGACGTCACCTACTCGGGCACGGTGAGCGCCACCTTCGAGGGGACGCTCTTCGGCATCCCCTCGGTCGCCTTCAGCCAGGAGGTGGGGGAGGGGTTCTCCTTCGAGCCCGCGGCCTCGTTCGCGCGGCGGCTGGTCGAGGTTCTGCTCGCCGGCGAGCTGCCGCGCGATCTGCTGCTCAACGTCAACGTGCCGGCGGGGGCGATCCAGGGGGTGAGCTTCACCCGTCTCGGGCGGCGCGTCTACAAGCAATCGGTGACCGAGAACCGGGATCCGCGCGGCCGCAAGTACTACTGGATCGCCGGCACGCCGCAGTGGGACAAGGCGAGCGGCACCGACTACGAGGCCGTCTCGACCGGGCGGATCTCGGTGACTCCCCTGCACCTCGACCTCACCTACTATCCCGGCCTCGAGAGCTTCACTCCGCTCTGGGACAAGCTCTCGGCACTCTCCTTTCCGCCCGAACCCGCTCCACAGGAATCCTCTCCTCAAGAATAATGAGCGACTACACCGTCCAGCGCGAGCGGATGGTCCGCGACCACATCGCCGCCCGCGGCGTCCGCGACGAGCGGGTGCTGGCGGCGCTGCGCAAGATCCCCCGCCACCTGTTCATCAAGGACCATCTGCGCAGCCAGGCGTACGGCGACCACGCGCTGCCGATCGGCTCGGCGCAGACGATCTCGCAGCCCTATATCGTGGCGCGGATGAGCGAGCTGCTGGACGTGAAGGCCGAGCACTCGGTGCTGGAGATCGGCACCGGCTCCGGCTATCAGACCGCCGTCCTCGCTCTGCTGGCGCGCCGCGTCTACAGCCTGGAGCGGGTGCCGGAGCTGGCGCAGGCCGCCATCCCGCGAATACGCCAGCTCGGCTTCGACAATGTCAAGATTCAGGTCTTTGACGGCACTGTAGGTTGGAGCGAGTGGGCTCCCTACGACCGCATCCTGGTCACCGCCGGCGCGCCGAAGGTGCCGGAGCCGCTTCTGGACCAGCTCGCGCCGGGGGGGACCCTGCTGATTCCGGAGGGTCAGCTCAACCTCCAGAAGCTGGTGCTCTACCGCAAGTCGGCGCGCGGCGAGATCCGGCGCAAGGAAGGAGAGGACGTCGCCTTCGTGCCGCTGCTCGGCCGTCACGGCTGGAAGCCGCAGAAATGAGCGGCGGCCGGGCGTTCCGGATCTTGGTGAGCGGCCGGGTGCAGGGGGTGGGCTTCCGCTGGTTCGCGCGTCAGGCGGCCCGCGAGGTGGGCGGCCTTGCCGGGCGGGTGCGCAATCTGGCGGACGGCTGCGTGGAGGTCGAAGTGGCTGGTGAGACTGTAAAGCTCGACGCGTTCCGCGAGCGGCTGCGGCAGGGGCCGCCGGGAGCGCGGGTGACGGGTCTCGAGGAGCAGGAGATCTCCCCCGTCCCCGAATGGGACGGATTCATCATCGATCGTTGATAGGAGAGAGGCGCATGGACGACCTGAAGAAACACATCCGCGAGATCCCGGACTTTCCGAAGCCGGGCATCCTGTTCTACGACATCACGACCCTGCTGCAGCACCCGCTGGCGCTGCGCATGACCGTCGACCGCTTCGTCTGGCTGTTCGCCGAGCGCCGCATCCAGAAGGTGGTGGGGATCGAGTCGCGCGGTTTCATGTTCGCCCCCATCGTGGCCTACGACCTGAACGCCGGCTTCGTGCCGGTGCGCAAGCCTGGGAAGCTGCCGGCGGAGAAGGTCCGCGAGACCTACGAGCTGGAGTACGGCAACGACACCCTGGAGATGCACAGCGACGCCATCCAGCCGGGCGAGCAGGTCCTGATCATCGACGACGTGGTGGCCACCGGCGGCACCGCCGCCGCCGCCGCCCGTATGGTCGAGAAGCTCGGCGGCGTCGTCGCCGGCTTCGGCTTCATCATCGAGCTCACCTTCCTCGACGGCCGCAAGAAGCTCGGCGGCTACGAGGTGGCGTCGCTGATCCAGTACTGATTCCCGAGGGGGTATAATCCCCCTCGCCTGCGGCTATAGCTCAGGTGGAAAGAGCAGGAGTTTCCTAAACTCTTGGTCGGGGGTTCGAGTCCTCCTAGCCGCACCATCCACCCATCCAACACGAACAGGCAAGACGCTGGATACAACGAGGTACGCCTCGCTTGGCCTCGCGCTCGCGGTCCTCGCCCTCGGCGGGGCCTACGCGATCGCGGTGCCGATCGGCGAGGCTCCGGACGAGCCGGCGCACCTCGCCTACGTGAGCTATCTCCTGGAGCGGCATGCCCTGCCGCCGCTCGCCGCGCAGCCGTACGGCGACCGCTACGAGTCCTACCAGGCACCCCTCGATTACCTCGCGATGGCCGCGGCGGCCTCCGTCCTCGGCGTGCGCATCGAGGGAGACCGCTTGCAGCCGAACCCCCGATTCAGCTTCTCTCGGCAGGAGGCGCGGGCCGTCCTTTCCGGAGTGGACCAGGCGCCTTGGAGAGAGCGCGTCCGGCGGCTGCGGATGGCGCGGCTCCTGTGGGCCGCCCTGACCGCGGCTCTGGTCCTGGCGACGGCGTACCGCCTCGCCGGGAGGCGTCTGGACCTGGCGCTCGCCGCCACCCTTCCCTTCGTACTCTCGCCGCAGTTCCTGTTCGTGAGCGCGACCCTGAACAATGACGGCGCGGTGGTGACCTTGGCCGCCCTGGCTCTCCTCGGCTTCGTGGAGCTCCTCGATTCGCCCTCGCCAGCCCTGGCTCTTCTCGCGGGGTTTGCCGCGGGTCTGGCTCCCTGGGGCAAGGTCTCGGGTTTTCTCCTCGCCGTGCCTCTCGTCCTTGTGGCCTTCGCGCTCGTGAAGCGCCGCCGCCGCCGGGAGGCCTTCCTTCTCGCCGGCGCCTGGGCCATCCTCGTGGCGCTCTGGATCTGCCTTTCGGAGTGGCGTTTCGGGGTGCCCTTCCCGCCATCGCCCACCGGCGTCCAGGACGGCCTCGCGCAAGGCGCCCGACTCCTCAATCCCCACTGGCTCGGCTCCCTCTGGATGAGCTTCTGGGGCAAGTTCGGCTGGTTTAACGTCACGTTGCCGCTTCCCGCCTACCTGTTCTTTGCGCTGCCCACCGCCCTCGTCGCGATCGGCTGCGTCCGGAGAATGGCGGAGCCGACGTCCAGGTGGCGATGGCTCTGCGCGAGCACCCTCGGAGCCAACTTCCTCCTCATCGTCGTGTTCCTGCTGCGGATCGACTGGCAGCCACAGGGGCGGTTCCTCTTTCCGTCCCTCCCCGCGATGGCGGGCTGCGGGGCGCTCGGCCTGCGCTCCCTCGCGGCGGACCCGCGATGGGGCCGCTACGCCGGGAGGGGTGCCGTTGCCTTCCTCTGCGCCTCGGCCCTCGGCATGGCCCTCCTGGGGCTCCTCGTCATCCGTCACGCCTATTCTTGACCGGCCCCTGGCCGCCACGGTCCTCGCTTTGTCCTTGTTGTCCTTGCAGTCCTTTACGTAGTTGGCCGTTATCTTGCGCGGCAGAAGCCAGGATGGAGGCCTGGGAAACCAGGATGGAGGCCCGGGAAGCCAGGATGGCGACCTGGGAAGTCAGATAGTGGGAAAGGAAGGCAGGATAGCGACCTGGGAAGCCAGGATAGAGGGAAAGGAAGGCAGGATGGCGACCAGGGAAGCCAGGATAGAGGGAAAGGAAGGCAGGATAGCGACCTGGGAAGCCAGGATAGAGGGAAAGGAAGCCAGGATGGCGACCTGGGAAGCCAGGATAGAGGGAAAGGAAGGCAGGATGGCGACTTGGGAAGCCAGGATAGAGGGAAAGGAAGCCAGGATGGCGACCGGGAAGCCAGGATAAAGGGAAAGGAAGGCAGGATGGCGACCCGGGAAGCCAGGATAGCGACCGGGGAAGCGAGGAGGGCGACCGGGGGAAGGAGACCGATCTATATCCTGGCGCCGGCGCTCTCCGTCCTGGCCGGGAAGGGTACAAGGGAAGGCGCGCCGATCGCGAGTCACTAGGTCTTTCTCGCCAGCGCTGCACGTAGATCGCCGATCGCCGGCTTCAGGCTGTCCACCAGAACGCATTCGATCACGGCGCGCAGGGGCGTCTGCACCTCGGGTTCCGTGCCCTCTCTGGGCGGCGCCGGCAGGGTGGCGGCGACCCTCTGGAGCAGGGCCTGAATGGATTCCAGCTCCTCGGCGATCTCGCGGAGCTGCCGCCTCGCGGCGATTTCAGCCTCGTTCATAGGGCTCCCTCACAGTGGATCAGATTTCCGCCCGCCAGCCGGCGGATCACTCCGGCGCACCGGGATGGTTAGGGTCAGGCTGCGCCTTCTCAGTTCCGTCGAGAGGTGTAGCTCCATTACCCACGATGAAGCATAATGATCTACAAAGGAGTACCTGTCAATGCCTATTTCCAGCTACTGTAGATCTTGCGCCGACAGACACCATCAAGTCGTGGGGTGTCTCAACGGATCATCGCCATGAGAGAATTCTACAAAGGTGGCTCTCAGTGGGAGGTTCTCTTGGCAACACATCTTGGAAAAGGGGAGATCGGAGACCTCCTTACAGGCCGCGTGGATGAGGTCAGCCGGCGGCGGGCGCTCCAGCATCTGCTCGACGGCTGCTCCCTTTGTCACGAGAACCTACGCGTCTTGGCCGAGCTGCTTGTGGGAGAAGAGCCTTGGCGAGCGGCAGAGCCCATAGCGGAAGATCAATATGAGGAGCCTCTTGCGCGCGTCGGAGTTTTTGCGCGGAGTTTCAGGAAGCGTTGGCGCAAGGAGATGGAGAAACTTGACCGAGCGCTCACACTCCTTGAGCAGTCTCCCGGTGGACTCGGGGACGCGAGCTTTCCATGGCGGCAGGCTCAGGCGCTTCATGGCTGGCCCTTGTGCGAAGCCTTACTGCAGAAGAGCCATGAGGCGCGCTTCAGCGATCCGAAGCGGATGCTCAATCTGGCGGAGAGCGCCGTGGGAGTAGCCAGGAATATCAAAGTGGAAAGGTACCCATGGCCGGGGTTCGTCGGCGACCTCCGGGCTCGGGCTTTCGCTGAATTAGGCAACGCCTTGCGGGTCAACGACCGCCTTTTCGAAGCCGAAGCAGCCATGGATCGCGCGCGGAATTTTTTGGACGAGGGAACTGGCGACTTGAATCTGCGTGCCCGAGTCCTGGATCTTTTCGCGTCCCTCCGGACCAGTCAACGCCGGCTGGAAAATGCCATCGTGCTGCTCGACCAAGCTCATGGCTTCTATATCGATGCCGGGGACTCGCACTTGGCGGGACGAGCCTTGATATTAGAGGGAGCCAACACTCTCCATCAAGGCTATCCTCAAAAGGCTGTGGCTCTTATCAAGGAAGGACTCCAGAGTATCGATCCGACACGGGATCCCCCGCTCGAAGCCAGGTTCCAGGTGAACCTGCTGGACGCTCTTGCGGCGGCGGGGGAGTACCACCAAGCCAGTCTTCAGCTTTTGCAAGGCGGGCTGAGACAAAGACTGGCTGACGAGCCGCTAAATCTCCTGAAGCTCCGCTGGGTAGAGGGAAAGGTTCATGCAGGTCTCGGCCGGAGGGAAAAGGCGGAGCGTGCCCTGTCCGATGTCCGCCAGGAGTTTCTACGGCAGGGACAGGCCTACGACGCAGCTCTCGTAGGCCTCGACCTTGCGGCACTATGGACGGGGCAAGGACGGGTCGCTCAGGTACGGAGGCTCGCCAAAGAGGTCTATGCAACCTTGAAAGGCTTAGGCGTGCAGCGAGAGGCAGCCAGGGCGGTCTACTTCATGCGTGAGGTTTGATGTGACCAGACGTTCTCGCGGGGCAGCAGTCCATATCGGCGCAGAATTTCCAGGACCCTCTCCTCGAACTCGTTCGGCTCCGCGGCGACGGGTGCCTCGACGGGCAGAGCCGCGGCGCCCGGATACGCACGTCGGAAGAGCTCCAGCCATTCCAGTCCGAGCGCGTCGGCGATCTGGAGAAGATGGCCGAGAGTCATCGTGATCTTGCCGCCGAGGACTTTCTGATAGACGGAGTTCCCCACGCCCATCCGCTGCTCCAGCGACCGGATGGAGACGCCCTGGTTGCGGATCTCGTCGCGCAGGATGGCGGCCAGACGCTGGGCTTCGGCGGAATAGCGGTCTCGGTCCATGATCGCAGTATACAGCGCGTCGGGCTGCGCGGTGCCGCCTGAGACGCTGCAACCTCTCCCCGTCCGGCCTCCTTGCCGCACCACGGCCCCAGTGATAGAAATACGCTACGCCTTCAGGCGATCCACCTCAGGATCCGGCCGGCCACGGAGACTTCATGGAACCCCCATACGTCGAGCCCGCTCCACCCCCCGCATCCCCATTCAATCCGGCGGCGCGTCCGGCCGGACCGGGCGGATGCCCCAAACCACTGATCTTCGGCTGTCTCGGCCTGCTCGTGCTCGCCGGTCTGGGGCTGGTCGGTTTCTTCCTCTACGCCGGGATGCACGTCGGCAAGCTCCTCCAGTTCTCCCTGAACCAGTCGGAGACCACGATCTCCGCCCAGATGCCCAAGGACGTGACGCCGGCAGAGCAGCAGCGGCTCCACGACGCCTTCCAGGCCGCCCGCCAGCGCGCCCTGAAGCCGGGGAACCTCCAGGAGATCGCCGAGAGCAGCCAGCAACTCCAGTTCAAGATGCTGGCGGTGATGCGAAAGGAGCCGAACCTGACCCGTCAGGACATCCTGGAGCTCACCCGCGTCCTCGAGGAGTTCGCGAAGACCGGCGAAACCCCGCCGGCACGCTAGGCGCTCTCCTCGCCCCGGGAAAGGTCAGAACGGCCGTTCCGTCTCCCACCCCGTCGGCAGCGCGGCGCCGGCGAGGAGGTTGCGCAACACCAGGGGCTCGACCGGCTTCACGAAGTGGTACTGAATGCCAGCCTCCTGTGAGCGGCGGCGGTCCTCGGGCTGGCCGTAGCCCGTCATCGCGACCAGCAGGGCGTGGTCGAGGCCGACCTCGTCGCGCAGGCGGCGGGCCACCTGATAGCCGTCGAGGCCGGGGAGGCCGATATCGAGCAGGACCACCTCCGGCTTCTGCTCGCGCGCGGCGTCGAGGGCGGCGCAGCCGTCGTGGACCACGTGGACGTCGTGGTTCCAGAGGCGCAGCAGGGTAGCGAGGCTCTCGGCGGCGTCGATGTTGTCCTCCACCACGAGCACCCGCAGCGGCCGGGGAGCGGCCGCCTCGGCGGGGATGACCGGCAGTTGGAACTCGCCGGTGTGGAGGGGAGGAAGGGCGGGGAGGCGCACCACGAACTCGCTCCCCTGGCCGAGGCCGGGGCTGGAGGCCTGCACGCGGCCGCCGTGCATCTCGATCAGGCTGCGCACCAGGGTGAGGCCGACGCCGAGGCCCCCTTGCGTGCGGGCGAGCGAGTCGTCCGCCTGCTGCACGAACGGCTCGAAGACGCGCTCCAGAACGTCGGCGGGAACGCCGATTCCGGTGTCGCGCACCCGCACCACCGCCTCGTTCCCCTCGCGGGCCGCGATCAGCCAGAGGTGGCCGCCCGGCATCGTGTACTTGGCGGCGTTGTGAAGCAGGTTCGAGATCACCTGCTGGAGCCGCGCCGGATCGGCCTCCAGCCGCACCTTCTCCGGCGGAAGCTGGAGGGTGAGGGTATGGCCGCGGCTGTCGATGATCGGGCGGGTCGCCTCCACCGCGCGCTGCACCACATGCCCGAGATCGACCACCTCCTTGCGCAGGCGGATGCTCCCCTGGTTGATGCGGGAGACGTCGATCAGGTCGTCCACCAGCCGGGCGAGGTGCTTGACCTGGCGCTCGACCATCTCGCGCGCCGGCTGGAAGGTGGAATCGATCGTCTCCACCTGCCGCATCAGCTCGACGGCGTTGCGGATCGGGGCCAGCGGGTTGCGCAGCTCATGGGCGAGCATGGCGAGGAACTGGTCCTTGCGGCGCTCGGCGCCGGCCAGCTCCTCGGCCCGCTCGTGGTCGGTGACGTCGCGCAGCACCAGCAGCGTGCCGCGGCACTCCGGGTCCGCGTCTTCGCCGGTCGCGCAGCGCTCCACGGAGACGTCGAGCCGCCGCTCCTTCAAGAGCGCGTGGTGGACCACCGGCTCGGCGGCTTTGAAATCGATCGCAATCGGCTGCCGCCTGTCGGCGTCGACGAGCGGGAAGAGGTCGCGGAACCGCGCCGCTCCGGCCATCGCGCCGGCCAGCCTCTCGGCGGCGGGGTTCATGAACGTCACCCGGCCGTCGTCGTCCACGGTGACGATGGCGTCTTGTATCTTGTGCAAAGCGATGTGCAGCCAATCGCTGGTTCGAGGACCGGTGGGAGATGCCATCAATTCGAGTTCCTCTCGGAAATCCCTGAAAAATATCGGGAATGCCGCCAGGCATCCCAAAGAGAGATCCGGGAGGATGCACTTTCCTTGCCTGTGCCTGTCTGCTCCTACCGCCAGGGGCGCATCGCGAGCTTCGGCGCCGTCATCACCCGGAAGTAGGGGAGCAGTCCGACCCGCTCGTCCCAGTAGGGTGTGTGGCGGAACCACCACTGGTAGCGCGCGTTGGAGTCGCCGGCGAGCTTCGGGTCCTCGAGCGCCTTGGCCCATTCGGCGGCGACCGCGGGGTCCTTGAGCTTCGCGGCCGCGAGCCCTTCGAGCACCCGCGGATCGATGTACTCCTTGCCCTCGAAGATGGACGACAGCAGTCCCCAGGAGAGGAGGGAGTCGACCCCTTCCGGCTCCAGGAGCTGCACCGCCACCTCGAAGTCCGGCTGGTCCGC
>DASWQX010000074.1:0-3285 GCA_036403495.1 Thermoanaerobaculia bacterium | reverse complement strand
CTGTTGGCGGCTGAGCAGAAGCGCCGGATTCTGGCGATTATCGCGGTTCACAGCCAGCTTCCTTCCGAGTCAAACAGAATCGTCCAGCTCGTAGGCCGAGCCGGACGAGGTCCCTGGTTGGAGGGCGGACGGTAGAGAGGTTCAGGGCCTGGATTGGAGCTGCCTGGTGCCGCGGTCCTTGGCCTTTCGAGCCGTCCGCTCCTTGGCTTCCTTGAGTCGGTAGGACTCGCCGTCGAGTTGAACGATCTCGGCATGGTGGATGAGTCGATCGACGAGTGTGACCACGCAGGTGGCGCTGGAGAACACTTCGTTCCACTCGGAGAAGGGTTTGTTGGTGGTGATCAGGATCGGCTTGCGACCATAGCGTCGGGTGACGACTTCAAAGAGCAGGTCGGCGTGCCGGTTGTCGTAGGAAAGGTACCCGAGCTCGTCGACCGCCAAGAGCGCGGGGGCGCAATAGCGCCGTAATCGTCTCTGCAGCGAGGAGGTGCCCTCTTGGGCGGCGAGATCGTTGAGCATCTCGCTGGCGGTGAGGAAGAGGGCGGTGGCGCCGCGCACCACGGCCTGGTAGGCGAGGTTCTGAGCCATCATGGACTTGCCGATACCGTTGGGTCCGACGAGGATGATGTTGGTCGCCTCGTCGAGCCAGGTGAGGGAGAAGAGGTCGTCGATCTGCTCGCGGTCGATCTTGGACGGCCAGGCGTAGTCAAAGTCCGCCATCGGCTTGAAGCGTCCGATCTTGCTGTTTTGAATGCGTCGTTCGAGGCTGCGTTGGTGTCGTCCGGCTTCTTCCCGGCTGAGCAGCGCTTCGAGCCAAGGCTCGGCCGCCACCGCGTCCCAATCGTTGAGCAGCCCGTAGAGGCCGAGTTTTTGCGCCCTGTGGTAGAGCAGCTGCGATGGCGTCGTCATTGGCCGTCCTCCTCGTCGTCGTCGTTGTGCTTCTGGCTGAGGATGTCGTAGCTGGCCAGGTCATGAGGCCTGACAATGAGGTTGCGGACCCGGGGATCGTCGGGAAGAGCCACGGGGAGGCTCGGCAGAGCTCCTCGGGAGCGTTCCTGGCGTTCGAGGATCATGCGGACGGTATGCGGATGAGGCGAGCCCTTGGCCAGGGCCTCTTTTATGGCCAGTTCGAGCTCGCGGGCCCCGTAGTGGTCGAGCAGGCGCAGCAGCTCTGTGGTGGCGCTGCCGAGCTTGTCTCCGCGTTCGGCGAGCCGCTGGTGCAGCTCTTGGCTGCTGGGAGCTGCCTGCTGCAGCCGGTCCAGGCCGCGGTGGCTCGCGGCGTTGCGCTTGTGCGTCACCAGCTCTGCCAGGTGGGCTGCGTCCTCGATCTGTTCGTGATGTCCGTAGCTTCGCGGGTGGGTGGCGACGACTTCGAGGCCTGCAAACAGGCGCACCTGCTGGGGGCTCGCCACCGCGACCAGCGTCCGTCGCACATGGGTGTGGGGCACCGAGTAGTCGTTGCCGTCGAAGCGAGCGTAGGGCGTCTTGCCGATCGCCACCGGTTGGCGTTCGTCGGTCGGATAGTCGGTCGGCGGCAACGCCAGCAGGATGCTGCGCTCCTGGGCGAAAGCCTGGCGCACGCTCAGCGTGGTATCACCCGGGCAGCGGCGGTCGGCGGCGATGCCCTCGCACCATTGCTGAGCCTGAGTGTTGAGGTCGTCGAGATCGGACCAGTTGCGGGCGGCAAAAAAGGAGCTGCGGACGTACTGGATGGCGCGTTCGACGCGACCTTTCTCGTTGCCCCGGCACACGGCGACCGGACGGGGCTCGAAGCGGTGGTGACCGGCAAGGGCGAGCAGCGTCGGGTGAAAGCGTATGGCGTCGCCCCGCCGCTCGAGCACCGCACTCTTGAGGTTGTCGTAGAGCAGGACGCGGGCCGACCCGCCCCAGGCCGCAAAGGCCGCCTGGTGACCGCGCAGGAAGTTCTCCAGGCGAGCGTTGAGGAAGAAGCGCAGGAAGATCTGGCGCGACCAGCTCAGCACCATCACGAAGGCCATCAGAGGGCGTTGGGCCGCGCCGAGGCGCAGGGTGCCGAAATGAGCCCAGTCCACCTGCGCCTGCTCACCCGGCAAGGTGCGCAACCGCAGGTAGGCCTCGGCCGCGGGCCTCGGCCGGTGCAGCGACACCAGGTGTCGGAAATGGTCCGGACCGCCGCGATAGCCGCGCTGCCGGACCATCTCATAGAGCCGACTAGCGGGCAGCCTTGGATACTCCTGCAGGGTCTGCTTGAGGAAGGCTACGTACGGCTCGAGCCGCGACGGCCGGCGCGCCTGGGAGGCCTCGGCCACCCCCGACTGCACCAGCACCCGGCGCACAGTGCCATGGTGCACACCCAGCTGACGAGCGATCGTGGCGAGCGGCCACTTTTCGGCGTGATAGAAACGTAGGATCTTGGCCTCCTGCTCAGGTGAAATCATTGCGGTCTCCTGGCGGGATCCCGCACCGGCCTCCCGCTGCCAGCGCGCGGGACTCCAGTTCGGGACCACCGTGGGTCAGTTGTGCGCCGGCGGCGCCGGCAGCGCAACGGTTCTCGCCGAGCAAAGGGTTGGCAGCGGGCACCGCAGAAGTCGCACCGTACCCAGCCGTCCCCCGCTCGCGCCACCTCTCCTGCCTCCTGGCAGCGGACGGTGGGCGGCGACCCGGCGATCGTGGACCGTAGTCTGATCTCCACCTCTGGGGTGGGGGTACCCCTATGCGTCACTTCTTCCGTAGATTGGATCGCGCGTAGCCTCTCCCGGTGTCGCGCCTGCCGAGCCGCGTGGTGGCGACGTCCCTGACGGGTGGCTTGATAGCGCTGGCTCGCTGCTCGCGACAGCTCCCGACGGGTCCGCTGGGAGCAAGCCTTGCCGCAGTACCATTGGCCGCGATCACAGTAGGAGCAGATTGCCACTGGGTCGTGGCATCGAGCGCACAAAAAGAGCCGGTAGTCCTCCCGCATCGTCTACCCCCGGCTGCCGGGGGTAGACGGAGTTCAGAATTCCGACCATACTGAGGCCAGGACGCGGCGGCAACGTCGCGTTTCTGAAGCAGAAGGCCCAGGGTGACCGCCAAGTCTATGCCCTGGGCCTTCGCCGTTTTCGGCAGCGCTCTCCCCTTGTAGCGGAAAGGTGCTGGCACTGTCACGCAGGGCCCCCGACGCCCATCCCTACCCGCCACACCCTACCCGCTGTCGGGGAGGATGCGATCGAGCGGCCCGGCGGGTCCTCGCCTGTGGAAAACGACCCCTCTTCCCCGCACCCCATCTCCCCGGCCGGCGGTCTGCCGGGGTATGGAAGGCTGCCGCCC
>DASWQX010000073.1:0-5180 GCA_036403495.1 Thermoanaerobaculia bacterium | reverse complement strand
ACAAGGAGTTCAAGAACCTCAAGCTCGACATCCTCGGTTTCGACGAGGAGACGATGCGCAAGCTCCGCAAGTTCATCCGCGAGCCGTACGGCATGGTGCTGGTGACCGGCCCCACCGGCTCGGGCAAGACGACGACGCTCTACGCCTGCCTCTCCGAGATCCAGTCCTCGGAGGACAAGATCATCACCATCGAGGACCCGGTCGAGTACCAGCTCGAGGGCGTACTGCAGATCCCGGTCAACGACAAAAAGGGTCTGACCTTCGCGCGCGGGCTGCGATCGATCCTTCGCCACGACCCCGACAAGGTGATGGTCGGCGAGATCCGCGACGAGGAGACGGCGCAGATCGCCATTCAGTCGGCGCTCACCGGCCACCTGGTGTTCACCACCGTCCACGCCAACAACGTGGTGGACGTGATCGGCCGCTTCCTCAACATGAACGTCGACCTCTACAACTTCGTCTCGGCGCTCAACTGCGTGCTGGCGCAGCGCCTGGTGCGCAAGATCTGCGACCACTGCCGGCAGCCGGTCAAGCTCACTCCCCAGCTGATGGAGGAGAGCGGCCTCGACACGGCGATGTATTCGGACTTCACCTTCTACGAGGGGCGCGGCTGCATCGAGTGCAACGGCACGGGCTTCCACGGCCGGGTCGCGGTCTCGGAGCTGCTCGACCTCTCGGATCACATCCGGGAGCTGATCCTGGACCGCCGGCCCGCCTCGGAGATCAAGCGCGCGGCCAAGGAAGAGGGGATGACATTCCTGCGCGAGTCGGCGCTCGAGATGGTCTTCCGGGGAGTGACCACGCTACGTGAGATCAACAAAGTTACCTTCGTGGATTGAGCGGCTGCTCGGCGTCGAGCCGGTGCCGTCGCCGCCGCACGTCTTCGCGCTCGACGGCGAGCGGCTGCGCTACGCCCAGCTCGTCAGCGACCGCCACGGCTTCCGCCTGCGCGCCTTCCGCGAGGCGGCGCTGCCGCGCGACCCCTTTCAGCACGGCCCCCTGGGCGGGCCGCTGCGCGATCCGGCGGGCTTCCGGGAGCTGGTGGCGGGGTTGGTCGGGGCGATCCCCGGCGGCGTGCGCGAGGCGTCGCTGGTGCTCCCCGACACCTGGCTGCGGGTCACCTTCACCGAGAGCGGCGACCTGCCGAAGACCGCCGACGCGCTCGACGACGTGCTGCGCTGGAAGCTCAAGCGCCTGGTCCCCTTCCGCGTCGACGAGCTGCGCGTCAACGCCACCGAGGTGTCGCCGATCGCCGGCCAGGAGGAGCCCCGCCGGCTGCTGCTCGGCTTCGCGGTCGAGCAGCTCCTCGCCCAGATCGAGGACGGCTTCGCCGCCGCCGGCGTGCGCATCGGCCAGATCTCGAACGCCAGCCTGTCGCTGCTCGCCGCCGTCGCGCCTTCCGTGGCGGGCGTCTTCTCGGCCCTGGTGCTGGTCGGCGACGAGGGGTACACCCTGATCTTCTCGCGCGGCGGCGAGCCGGTGCTCCACCGCTACAAGGGGTTCACCGGCAACCTGCCGGAGGCGTCGCGCGCCGCCTTCGTGGGCCGCGACCTCAAGCTCACCCGCAACTTCCTCGACGAGCACTTCCCCGGCTCCGCCATCGGCTCGGTGCTGCTGCTCGCCCCGCCGGAGCTCGAGCCCGCCTGGCTCGACCGGCTGGAGGAGGGGCTGGGAGCGCCGGCGGCCCCGGTCGATGGCCGCCACCTGCCGCCGCTGCGCGCCGAGGAGGCGAGCGTCCCCCCCTGGCGGAGCCTCGCCCCCATGCTGGGCGCCGCCCGGCAGGAGGTCGCATGAACCCCATGAACCCGTTGACCCCGGACACCCCGCAGCTCCCGGACACCGCATACGACGACCCGCGGGACCCGGAGATCGGGTTCGTCCCCCGGCCGGCGGTCTCGGCGGCGGCCCTGGCGGCGCCGCCGGCGCGCGTCGATCCGCTCAACCTCGCCCGCCGGCCGTTCCTCAACAGCCGGCCGGTGGTGCGGGCGTCGCTGCTGCTCTGGCTGCTCGGCGCGCTCCTTCTGCTCGGCAACGTGTCGCTGTTCTGGAACTACCGCCAGCGGTCGGCGGACAAGCGGGAGCAGATCACCCGCGGCGAGGCCGAGATCGCCAACCAGCAGGCGGCTTCGTCGAAGCTGCAGCGCCAGCTCGACGGCTTCAACCTCGAGGCGCAGAACCAGAAAGTCGATTTCCTCAACAAGCAGATCCAGGAGCGCAGCTTCTCGTGGAGCGAGCTCCTCGACCGCCTCGCCGCCCGGCTGCCGCACGACGTGCGGCTGAACCGGCTGTCGCCGGTGACCGGGCAGAAGGCCGAGAAGGAATTCCAGCGCCAGCACAGCGAGCGGCGCGCCACGCCCAGAACGAGCGACCAGGTGCCCCTGTCGATCGTCGGCGAGACCCGGAATGACGAAGCGCTGCTCTCGTTCGTAGACAGTTTATTCAAGGCGCCTTTCTCGGATCCCCAGTGGAGCCGCGAAGAGAGGCTGGAAGGTGGAAAGCTGACGACGTTCGAGATCTCCGTTCAATACCGGCCCGGCCCGGCCCCCGCGGCCGCCGGCGATGCCGCGGGCACCGCCCCGGCGCCGCGGATCGAGGAGCTGCCGATGACCACGGACGCGGCGCCGCCGGCCAAGCCGGTCACGAAGACGGCGCCACGGCCGACTCTCCATCCCCCGCCGGCGCCCACCGCCGCGCCCCCGCAGGGAGGACGGCCTTGAGGTCCGCCGGCGAGATCTGGCGCCAGCGCCTCTGGGTCTGGGTGCCAGCGCTCCTCTTCTTCCTCGCCAACGCCGGGGCGTTCGCGGTCTACAAGCTCGGCTACGCCGGCCGCATCGAGTCGCTGCAGGAAACCCTGGACACCCAGGCGCAGACGATCAAGAAGCTCTCCGGCGACCGCAAGCAGATGGAGACCATGATCGCCCGCGTGCAGACCAACGAGATGCAGGTCGAGCAGCTCTACACCGACCGGCTGTCGACCCGCAGCCAGCGGCTGACCAAAATCACCGCCGAGGTCAAGGATCTCGCCCGCCAGGCCGGGCTGGTGCCCAAGTCGATCACCTATCCGGAGGAGGAGATCCAGGAGTACAACCTGATCCGGCGGTCGTTCGTCTTCTCGGTCGCGGGCACCTACGCCAGCCTGCGCAAGTTCGTCAGCCTGCTCGAGGCCTCGCACTCGTTCCTCACCATCGAGGAGGCGACAGTGGCAAACAGCTCCGAGGGTCCCGAGCTGCGGATCGACCTGACGATCTCCACCCTGTTCGCCCGCGACGCGCAGGACGAGCCGGCGCCGGCGACACCGCCGGAGACGGCCGCGCCGTCCGCCGCGGCGAGGAAGGGAGGGGCATCGTGAGCGGCTCACGGCAGAAGACCCTGCTGATGGTCCTCGGCGCCCTGGCACTGATCGCCGTCTGGCACTACTTCCTGGGGCCGATGCTGGGCTTCGGCGGCGGCGACGAGGCCGTCGCCCCGGCGGTCGCCAAGCGCCCGGCGGTTGACGGCGAGGGGGACGAGGTCGCCGCCCGGCCCGGCCGCCGCGCCGCCGCCGAGCACCACGGCGCCCATCCGGGAGACCACGTGGCGGTGCTCCACCTGGCCGACCTCGACCGCCCGCCGCGGCCGGCGACGGCGGGGCGCGATCCCTGGCGCTACGTCGATCCGCCGCCCCCGCCGCCCCCGCCGCCGCCGAAGCCGCACGTACCAACCGCCGACGAGCTGCGGGCCGCCGAGGAGGCGCGCCGGCGGGCCGAGGAGGAGGCGCGGCGGCGGGCGATCGAAGCGGCAAAGCCGCGCCCGGCGGAGTTCACCCTGCAGTACCTGGGGCGCTTCGGCCCCCCCGACCAGGAGATCGCCGTCTTCACCAACGGCAAGACGGTAATCAACAAGCAGGAAGGCGAAGTGATCGACAACAAGTTCATCGTGGCGCGTATCGGCTACGAATCCGTGGATATCCGTTTCGTGGGCTTTCCCGACGTCCCCGCGAAACGTGTCGGCGTGACTCCTCGCCGCCAGCCCCAAGTCGGAGGAAACCCTGGATGATGCGCGACTTCAATCGTCGGCTTTCGCTGCCCCTGCTGCTGCTCGGGATGCTGGCCGCCTGCACCAGTCACTCCAACTATCGGCAGGGCGAGATCGCCTCCCAGCTCGGGCATTGGGATGACGCCGTCCTCTACTACATGAAGGCGCTGGACAACGATCCGGCCAACATCACCTACCGGGCCGACCTGCTGCGCGCCAAGATCAGGGCGTCGCAGGAGCACTTCGAGAAGGGCAAGGAATACGAGAAGGCGGGAGTGGTGGAGCGCGCCATGGTCGAGTACCAGCAGGCGGTCCAGCTCGACCCCACCAACCAGTACGCCCAGGCCCAGCTCGAGCACGCGCACCGCGAGTACCTGGCGCAGAAGCAGGGCAAGGGGGTCGAGACCATCGAGCAGATGAAGCAGAAGAACCGCGGCGCCCGGCCGCAGCCGCCGGTGCTCAACCCGCGCTCGAACAAGCCGATCTCGCTCGAGTTCCCGCAGCCGGTGTCGCTGTTCTCGATCTACAAGGCGCTGGGCGACGCGTTCGGGATCAACATCCTGTTCGACCCCAACCTGCGCGACCAGGAGATCGCGGTCACCCTCCGGGACGTCACCGCCCAGGCGGCGCTCGAGACTCTGATGCGCGCCTCCGGCCAGTTCTACAAGGTGATGGACGAGCACTCGATCATCGTCGCCCAGGACACGCCGCAGAACCGCCGCACCTACGAGGACCTGGTCATCCAGACGTTCTTCCTCTCGAACGCCGAGGTGAAGGACATGCTGACGATCCTCCGCAGCCTGATCGACGCGCGGAAGATCGCCACCAACGAGCAGCTCAACGCCATCATCCTGCGCGACACCGCCGACAAGGTGAAGGTCGCCGAGCGGATCATCGAGGCCAACGACAAGTCGAAGGCCGAGGTGGTGGTGGACATCGAGCTGCTGCAGATCAACAGCCAGAAGCTGCGCGACCTCGGGGTGTCCCTGTCGAGCTACTCGATCGGCCAGCAGCTCAGCGTCAACGGCTCCGGCGGCACCGGCACCGGCACGGGCGGGAGCACCACTCCCTCCGGCATCCGCCTGTCGGACCTGCAGTTCATCAACCAGGCCAACTGGTTCCTGACCCTGCCGAACTTCGTCTACAACTTCGTCAAGACCAACACC
>DASWQX010000072.1:0-9301 GCA_036403495.1 Thermoanaerobaculia bacterium | reverse complement strand
GGAAAGCGGAGAACCAGCCGAGGAGCTGTTGCATCCCGGCCTGGCGCAGCCGATCCGTGGAATTCTCGAGCGCCTCGATGGCCGCGGGCAGATCCCCTTTTTCCAGGAAGGCATAGCCGAGGAATCCCAGGGCGGCGGCGGTGTTGAGGGGGTCCTGCGCCCGCTCGAGCCCGCCCTGGCACTCCTCGATGCCGAGCGCCCAATTCCCGAGCGAGGCGTGGAAGTAGCCGGTGCTCCAGGAGGGGTCGAGGCGAGGGTCCTGGAGCGCGCGCCAGATGGCCTCCGCCCACTTCATCTTGTCGAACGCCTCCTCGAACTGGCCCAGGACGTAATGGTGGAAACCCGCCACCCAGTAGGCCTGCCCCTGCCACCAGGGCTCGTCGCTCCGCTCCAGAAGGGCGAGGGATTCGCGGCCGTGCTCGATCCCCTCCGAGAAGCGGCCCGACCAGAAGGCGTCCCGGCAGAGCACGTACCAGGCCTTCCCCTCCGTCGCCGCATCGCCGCAGGTCCGCGCCGCCGCGATGGAGAGACGCGCGTGGTTCGCCGCCTCCTCCTGATTCCCCGTGTAGCTATAGGTGTGGGCGAGCCAGAAAAAATAGGGCCCGGCCAGCACCGGATCGCCCAGGCGGTCTACGAGGTCGCGATGGCGCAGGAACAGTTCCAGCGTTTCCTGAAACCGGGCCAGCGGCAGGAGAGACTCCGCGAGCCGCAGGATCAGCCGGAGACGGCAAGGATCCCGCTCCGCCGCGGGCATCCGCTCGCACTGGGAGAGAGCCTCACGCAACGCCTGCGCCGCCTCCGAATGCGCGTACCGATCCGCCGCCTGGCCGGCGAAGAGGAGCAGATAGGAGACCGCCTTCTCCGCGTCATCGGCCTTGGAGAAGTGATGGGCCAGGGTGTCGTAGACCTCTTCGAGATGGCCGGCATGGAGCTGCTCGAAAGCCCGCCCCGCCGCTTCGTGCAGGCTCTGACGGCGCCCCTTGAGCAGGGTCTGATAGACCGCCTCCTGGGTCAGAGCGTGCTTGAAGAGGTAGCGCGGCTCCTCGGCCGTGGGCTCCTCGTAGAAGAACTCCCACCGTTTGAGGTCGGAGAGCAGCGACGTCAGGTCGCCGTCCTCCCCCCACACCTGGGTCAGTGGAGGCAGCGAAAACTCCCTCCCCAGGACGGAAGCGGTCTGGAGAAGCCGCTTGTGCTCTTCCGGCAGGCGGTCGATGCGCGCCATCACCACGCCCTGGATCGTGTCGGGAACCAGGACGTCCGGGTGCTCCAGCAGGGACCGCGTCAGCTCCTCCAGGAAGAACGGGTTCCCCTCCGCCTTGCTGAGCACCGCCTCGACCAGCGCCGCCGAGGGCTCGGCGCGGCGCAGCACGGAGCGCACCACCGCCTGGCTCTCCGTCGCCGTCAAGCGCGAGAGCGTGATCTGGGTGGCATAGGACTTCTCGAGCCACGGGGGGCGGTAGCCGGAGCGGTAGGTCATCAGGAGCAGCATCCGTGAGACGACCAGCCCCTCGGCGAGAAAGGCGAGGAAGTCTTCCGAGGTCTTGTCCACCCAGTGCAGGTCCTCGATCTCGAGGACCACCAGGTTGCCTCGGCCCGCATTGAGGATCATCTGGCGCAGGATCCGGAAGGTCCGGGCCTGGAGCGCCTGCGGGCTCAGCTCCGCGAGCCGCTCGGTCCCCTCCTGGACGCCGAGGAGGCGGAGCAGGTAAGGGAGCGACTCCTCCGCCTCCATTCCCGCTCGTTCCAGGCTCACGACGACCTTGGCCGCCATCGTGGCGGCATCGTCGGTCTCCCCGATCCCCCACTCGTTGCGCAGCATGTGCAGAATCGGCAGATAAGGGATGCCACCCCCATAGGAGATACAGCGGCCGACCAGGAAGAGCACCGGCTGCTCCCAGAGCCGGCGCTGGAGCTCATATACCAGCCGCGATTTGCCCGCTCCGGCTTCGGCCGCGATGCCCACCACCTGCCCCTCCCCCGCCGCCGCCCGCCCCCGCAGCTCCTCCAGGGTCGCCATCTCTCGCTGGCGCCCCTCGAACGGGGACCGCGCCATGCCTCCCAGCACCGCCTGCTCGGACTGGAGGAGGCCGAGGCTCAGGAGCCTGAACGCCTGGACAGGAGCCTCTTTCCCTTTGACCTGAAGGAGCCCTACGGGCTCCAGCCGGGCGGAGCCCTGAAGGAGTCGGCTGGCGTCCTCGCTCACCAGGATGGTCCCCGGTTCGGCGAGCTGCTGTAAGCGGGCGGCCAGGTTGGTCGTATCCCCCACCGCCGTGTAGTCCCGCCGGAGCTGGTCACCGATCCCTCCCACCACCACCCAGCCGGTGTTGATCCCCATCCGGACCTTTAGGTCCAGCCCCTCCTGCTCGCCGAGCTCCGCCCGGTGCTCCTCCAGGAGCTTCTGGAGGCCCAGCGCGGCGAGGCACGCCCGTCGGGCATGGTCCTCGTGGGCGATCGGCGCTCCGAACAGCGCCATGAAGCCGTCGCCCAGGAATTGATTGATCGTGCCTTCGTAGCGGTGGACCTCCGACAGCGCCAGCTCGAAGAACCGGTTCAGCAGCAGGTGCATGGTCTCCGGCCCCAGCCGCTCGGCCAGGGCGGTCGACCCCACGAGATCGCAGAAGAGGACGGTGACCTGCTTGCGCTCGCCCTCGAGGGCGGAGCGGGACTGGAGGACCTGTGTAGCGAGATGGTTGGGAGTGTAGCTCTGAGGCGCCGCACTGGCCGGTCGGGACGATTCCGGAGAGTTGGCAGGTGCCGGCGCTACGGCCAGAGGCGTCCCGCACTCACCGCAGAACTTGAAACCGGGCTGCGCCTCCGTTCCGCACTGAGGGCAGGCCGCGGTCAGCCGGGTGCCGCACTGGCCACAGAACTTCAGCCCGGCGGGATTCTCGAATTGACACTGCGAGCACTTCATGGCCTTTCCAATCGTCGGACCCTAGTGTACCGCTCCGCGCCGGTTCAGAGCAGGATCAGCGCCACGCCCGTTGCCATCAGGAACGCCGAGCCCAACTTTTGCAGGCTCAGCGCCTCCGCGAACACCGTGCGGCCCAACACCACCGCCAGCAGATTTCCGACTCCGCGCTTGACCGCCTCGATGACGCTGACGAGCAGGAACTGCAGCGCGACCAGTTGCAACCCGAGGGTCAGGGTGCTCGTCACCAGCGCGAGCAGGAACGGCCGCCAGGCCCGCCGGATGCCGGCCAGCTCCCCCAGGCGCTGCTGGAACCCCAGCAGCGCCAGCGAGCCCAGGGCGATTCCCGCCGTCAGGAAAAGACCATGAAAGGGGGGCGTAGCGCGCGCGACGG
Organism: Thermoanaerobaculia bacterium; assembly: GCA_036403495.1. Taxonomy (GTDB): domain Bacteria; phylum Acidobacteriota; class Thermoanaerobaculia; order Multivoradales; family UBA5704; genus DATARR01. The sequence continues at coordinate 5,996 of DASWQX010000072.1, read as the reverse complement.
CCAGCTTGTCCAGGGGGACCGCGCACGAGATCAACAGCGCCGTCCCGGCCATCAGCCACGCGCCCGGCTGGGACAGGGCCGTTCGCCAGAACGGCCTGCCGGCACTCGCCGGGTCCTTCCGGGGAAGGTTGAGCCAGAAGGCCCCGGCCACCACCAGAACGATCCCGAGGACGGCCGGCGGCGCCAGGCGTTCGCCGAGGAGCAGGAATCCGAAGAGGGCGGTGAAGACCGGCGTCAGCGACAGCAGCGGCACCGTGACGGACAGGGGCGAGATCTTCACCGCCTGGAGAAACGCGAAGTTGGCGGCGATGTTGAGCAGGACCGAACCCAGGGCCGGAGCGAAGTATCCCCGCGCCGGCGCGGCTCCGCCGCCGGCGAGGACCAGGGCTCCGAACAGGGGGACCGACGCGAAGGCGAGCAGCACCACCATCGGCAATGGCGCGAGATGGTGGACCAGCACCTTGCGGGACAGGTCGAACCCCGACGAGGCGAGGCTGGCGGCAAACAGGATCAGCAGTGGAGTGAGGGTCGTAAGCATCGTTGGGGCGCGGCAGTGCTCAGAGAGTCGTATCTATAGATTTCCAGTACCCTTTTGGGTAGAGTTCCGATAATGAACGATGTACTACGAAAGGAGAAGCCCTGAAGACTCCGCCGTGAGAGCATCTGATATGGTCGAAACCCTTAGCCGCGATCTCGCGCTCGCCGCCCGCAGCCTCTCCCGGGCCCCTGGCTTCGCTTCCGCCGTGGTCCTCACAATGGCGCTCGGCATCGGCGGCACCACCACGATGTTCACGGCGGTCAACGCCGCCTTCCTGAAGCCGCTCCCCTATCCGCAGGCAGACCGGGTGACCATGGTCTGGCAGACATCCAAGCAATCCCGCCGCGTCCCGGTCTCCATGCTCGATTCCCTCGACTGGACGGTCCGTAATCGGGCTTTCGACCACATGGCCACCTTCGGCGGCTCAACCGTGAATGTCACGAGCGGCGTGACCCCGACACGGGTTCCCGTGGGCTATGTCAACGGCGGCTTCTTCGGTGCCCTGGGAGTGGCCCCCAGGATCGGCCGGACATTCAACGCAGACGAGTTACTCGGCCACGGTTCCAGCGTGGTGATCAGTGACGGCCTCTGGCGGCGCGCCTTCCAGAGCGACCCCAAGGTCCTCACGCGAACTCTCAGCCTCGAGGGAATACCCTATCCGGTAGCCGGTGTCATGCCCCCAGGGTTCGCCTATCCCGATCAGGCGGAAGCCTGGCTCCCTCTCCCCGCCAATGACGGCACAGGACGCTCCGCCCACAACTACCGCGTGATTGCCCGGCTGAAGCCTGGAGTGTCATTGACGCAGGCGCAGGCCGACATGGAGTCGGTGGCGGCCGGCCTCGCCCGCGAGTACCCGTCCGACGACGGCGACTTCGGCGTCACGGTCGTCCCCCTGCGGCGGGATCTCCTGGGATCCTCGGGACCGATCCTGCTGCTCTTGCTGGGTGCGGTCTCCTTCGTCCTCCTGATCGCCTGCGCCAACGTCGCCAACCTCCTCCTCGCCCGCTCACTGGCCCGCCGCGGCGAAGCTACGGTACGGCTGGCCCTGGGTGCGAACCGCTTGGCATTGATCCGCCCGTTTGTGCTGGAGAGTGTCCTGCTCTCACTGCTCGGTGGCGCCCTCGGCCTCCTGCTCGCAGCGGCCGGGAGCCGCTTCCTCACCGGTCTCGCTCCTGACCAGGTGCTCGATCTGGATCGCCTGCACGTCGACGGCACCGTAGTTTTCTTCACCTTTCTGGTAGCTCTGACAGTGGGTTTCTTTTGCGGTCTCATCCCGGCTCTGCGAGCCTCCCGCCAGGATCTGCGAGTTGCCCTGGCAGCCGGCGGACGGGGCACTACCGAGGGACGGCGGGGAATGCGCGCCCTGATCGCGGCCGAGGTTGCGGTGGCCTTCGTGTTGCTGATTGGCGCGGGCCTGCTGCTGCGCAGCGCCTGGCGACTGGGCGAGATCGATCCAGGGTTCCAGCCCCACGGCGTCACCATCCTCCGTTTCGCCATGGGCGGCCTTCCCAGCTCTCGCTACAATGACCCGCAATGGCGGTCGCGCTTCTTCAGCCAGCTCCTTGACCGTGCCGCGACAGTACCGGGCGTGCGCCAGGTCGGGGCTGTTAACGAACTGCCGCTCGCCGACGGCGGCTCCAATGGCACCCTGGAATTGGAGAGCCTGGCAGGGGAGAATCCCGGCCAGACCCGGACCGCCGACTACCGCTTGGCGGGAGGCCACTACCTTGCGGCCCTGGGCATCCCACTGGTCAGCGGCCAGCCCTTGCCCGAGAACCCGCGGCCGGAAGGTCCGATGGTCGCCCTGATCAACGTACGTCTGGCCCGTGACCTCGGAGGGATTCAGAAGGCGCTGGGCCGCCGCATCGCGATGCCCGGTATGGATGGGGTCGAGGAGAAGGCGACCATCGTCGGGATCGTCGGCGATGTCCGCCATCGAGGCATGAACGTGGACCCGGTCCCCGAAGTCTACTTCCCGTTCACGCAACGGCCGCTGCGCACGTGGACGATGTCGGTGGTGGCGCGAACCGCGGGACCCGCGGAGGGGATCGCGCAGCGGATGAGGCAGGAGGCGAAGGCGCTCGACCCTGGCCTCCCCGTCGAGATGCAGACCATGGACGGCGTGCTGGCGAAGAACCTCGCCCAGGCCCGCTTCCGTGCCAGGTTGCTAGCCGGCTTCGCGGCCACGGCGCTGCTCCTCGCGAGCGTTGGAATCTTCGGCGTCGTCGCCTACGCCGTGCGCCGCCGCCACCGGGAGGTGGGCATCCGCATGGCCATGGGGGCGGACCGCGGGGCGGTGCTCTCACTGGTGCTCCGCGAAGGGATGTTACCCGTCGGCCTCGGCATGGCATGCGGGTTGGTCGCCGGTCTCATCCTGACACGCTTGCTCGCGAGCCTGGTCTTTCAGGTCAACGTCACCGATCCTGCGACTTTTCTGGCCGTCGCCCTCGTCCTCGGGATCACTGCTCTGGTCTCCACCTACTTCCCCGCCCAATGGGCGACCCAGGTGGACCCGGTCGAGGCGCTGCGGGCGGAGTAGATTTCTTCAGATCGACGATCCGCTACGCGGAGGGCTCCTGGGTCGCGCCGTTCTTGATCGCTCCCCAGATCCGGCCTGGCATCCGAGTCAAGAGAGCTCCACGCTCCTCTTCAGAGAGCACCGCATCGGCTGCAGCCGATTCGGGAGAATGCTCGAACCGAACCAACAGGTCGGGATCTGTCGCCGCAGCCAGGACGAAATCCGCGAGCGCGCTCCGGTTGGGGCTTCTTTCATACGCGCGCGGCTGGATGTCTTTAACCCTCTCCGCCTCCTGGCTGTGCGGTTGAATGGGAACGAGCCCGAGTCGTTGGATCATGTCCATGTCGGGCTGCAGCTTTTTCTGGGGCGGAATGTATAGCGTCGACATCGTCGTTACTCTGGCTCCCTTGCCCAACTCACGCAACGGCAACCGTTCAATCAAGGGATCGCAGACTGAAAAGACACTACCCTGATAGTGCACCACCTCGCAGTCAGGATCGTAGAACTGATAAAGGTATTCGATCAGAATCGGCAGCTTGCTGACATCATCCAGCGAGGTCGGATTTCCAACCAGGCCAATCTGCCAGAGAACCACGTTGTTCTCCGGATGGAGAACGCGATTGTAGACCAAGAGATCGGTCGCCTCGTAAAACTGGATTCCCGCTTCCGAAGGGTTGAAACCCACGTCGGCATAGAGGCAATCCGACGCCGAGACACCGGGTAGCATGCGAGCCGAGTACCCTTCGGCGCGAGCAACCTTGATCGCCTCGTGCGTTGGCGTCACGAAAACGCCCGGGTGGCCGTAGTAGATGCCGCAGACAGTCTTGCCCTCTCGGACCGGCCCCATCATCTGATCGACCATGGCCGCATAGACGGCGGATCGCTGGAAATGTTGGCTGTATAGAGGGGAAAGGTCGACGCTGTCGGGATAATTGCTCTGGATCCAGACCTCGGATGCCGGATCGGACAACAGATAGAAAATCACGTCTGCTCGATCGAGCCAACTCCTGGCCTCGAGTGTCATATGGGCCAGACTCTTGATCCCGGAGCCCACGATCACCAGAGAGCCATTTTCTTGATTGCCCCGGGGACCATCCACGCGCTTCTGGGGCAATAAGGCCGGATCCGCTTTCTGATCGGCCGCAATACGCAGAAACCCCTCTTGAAGGAGCCTGCGAGAAAGCACCAGCCGGCTCGCATCGTCTCGCAAGCGCGGCAGGTCGGAGACATGGAATCGTTGGTGATCGCGGACGAACTCCAGGGCTGGAGCGATGGACAGTGGGCCAGTCACTTCGTTCCAGGACATGAGAATCGCCGCCGAGCCCTCCCGTCTCTGAACCGCGCATTCTACTCCCTGACGCCGCTCGAGAATGGTATCCATGGCCAGCTCAATCGTTCCGCCGGGTCGACTGGTCGAGGAAGCTTTCGGATCTGTCATGAGTTCTCCTGTGGCGAACCAGTTTATGTCTCCGCGTTCGACGTACAATTCGATTTCCTCAGATCGTCGATCATCGGCTCCAAGAGTTGGCGCAACGACCAGCGAGGAACGCCTTGGCGGTCGCGCGAAGCTATCATCACTTGCCGCCAAGTGGCAGGCTCGGCCTCTTTGAGATCGTGGGCGGCTCGCCAGAGGATCCGTTGCAGGTGCATCTCCTGAATGGGGAAGAAACCGAGCCGGTTCGCCGTCATATGGAGCTGGCTATGGCCGATCTGCCATCGTGTCGCGGGGGCCGCGCCTCGCACCACCCGCGACAGTCGCTTCGCGGCCTGATAGAGAAATGCAGGGTCGGTCCATGTCGGGTCTTGTGTCGTCGTGTCAGCCTCGGCCAGGATGCTCAGCTCGTGCTTCAACAGATTCCGGTAGATCTCCTGGCGGGCCTCAAAATCGCCGTCCGCCTTCCTCCAGATCTGGTCGCAGATCTCGGGGTCCATCGGCAGCCTGTAACCCAAGTGCGACAAAAACTCTTCCTCGGTCGCGGCGAAGCCCCGGGCTTGACGGAGTAGCAGGCGAAGGACGGTGGCGGCCCGGCGCCCGATGGCGCCCCAACTCGCGCCACGGACCATCTCAAGGGTTTGCGCGCTGGAGATGGCAAAGAAATCCAAAGAGGATTCCAGAAGCTCTCGGCCACCGTAGCGATCCACCTCTGGCTCGAAGGGAAAGGGCAGCAGGCTATGATTCTGATAATAGAGACCGCTCTCCTCCGGAACCACAGCTAGAATTGCGCGGCTCTCCTGCCGGATCCTCTCTGGATCGAGCACCACTTCGGACGGCCAGTGTTCCAGGAATCGAGTGGCCTCTCCCTCAAGAATCTCGGCAGTCGCAGCCGGGGGTGTATCCGGAGTGAGACGGTAGCGAAGCCGTAGGTGGGGACCACCCAAGGTATATCTGATGAAGAAAAAGCTATCAATGAGTTGATGCGCGAGGAGCGCGGCGATGACCGGACGGACGAAATGCCTCAAAGCCACGTCGAGGTCACCGTGGTAAAAAAAATGATGAGCCTTCCAGCGAGAGTCTGAGCTCTCAGTCACCTGGGCCCTCAAGTTCCCCGTTGTCTCGGCACTTTTTTCGAAGGCCGACGAACCTGGAGCACCTGCGCATAAGTGCTCCAAGATTTTTTTAGATGCCACTCTGCTCTGTCTGCGGCGGACAACCGGTTGTGGAGGGGCAAGTGAGGGTCGTCAGACAGTTGCTGGTGCCGTTGACACCGGCGGCAGCACTCTCCAGATCACTGTCCGTTAGAGGTTCGATTTCGATGTCGCCAACCTGAGCGAGCTCTTCGTCGGACATTATCACCTCCCGTGTGAGTCATGGCGGATCGTCACAACTCGTATTTAACGAAAGTAGATAGAAACGGAGGGCCGGCACCCCCGGCCCTCCGGAACGCTGGGACTAGGAGGAGCTGATCTCGGTCTTCGGGGGGCAACCGCTGGTCGAGGGGC
>DASWQX010000071.1:0-4797 GCA_036403495.1 Thermoanaerobaculia bacterium | reverse complement strand
GCGATCCGCTCTACAAGGCCGACGTCGACCTCAACGATCCGTTCGGCATCGGGCTCTCCTTCAACCTCGAGTACTTCAACATCGGCGCTCAGTACAGCTCGATCCTGGCGGCCCGCCGCGAGGTCGACGTGCTGCTCACCGAGGGTCACGACGGCGCCTGGGTCTTCCCCGGCCCGGACAACTCGGCCTTCGGCGTCTTCCCCGGCAACCCCACCCGCATCGGCTACGGCGGCTGGGAGGGTCCGGCGCAGCAGGTGGCGACGATCAGCGTCGACAACGAGTTCACCGACTTCGAGGAGCCGATGGCCGAGACCGTGATCGGCTGGAAGGGCATCACCGTCGCTCCCAACTGGACGATCGGCGACCTCGACCTCTCGGGCGAATACACCCGCATCGATTACAACACCAACTGGCAGGCCTGGGGTGACACCAGCCGCGGCATCACCGACTCGATCTATCCGAACTTCGAGTCCGACGCCGGCGTGGGCTCCTTCCGCAACGCCTACGCGCCGTTCCAGGACAAGCAGACCGACATCGCCATCCTGCGCGGCAAGTACCTGCTCAACGTCGGCAAGGGCGTGGATGTCTTCGGCAAGGTCAAGTACATCGGCGAGACCGACAAGCGCCTGAACGACTCCAGCTTCCTCCCCTACCAGGCGGGCGACTGCCCCGGCGGCGGCGTGGCCTGCGCGAACAACGCCCGCAACTACTCGCCCGGCCACTCGACGGCTGATCTCTACGGCAATCCGCCGGTGATCACCGTCAACGGCATCACCGGCTACCAGTGGAAGCCGTTCGACAGCATCTCGGACGACGACCGCGACCTCAACTACAAGCTCTTCCAACTCGGCGCCGGCTACCAGCTCACCGGGAACCTGTACAGCTCGCTGACCTTCGAGCGCTACAACGTCGACCTGAAGGACGGCGACACCGCCTTCCAGGCCTACAACCTGCACAGCCTGGCCTCCGGCACCAACGACAAGAACAAGCTGATGCTCTACGCGCACTACACCTTCGGCGCGGCCGAGTTCGGCGCCAACTACGAGTACAACTGGGGCACCTTCAGCCCCGACTTCGGCGGCGGCTTCGTGACCCAGTACGCCGACGCCGGCATCGCCCACGATTTCGGCGTGCCGGTCGGCTCGCCCGGCTTCAAGGGCCGCTTCGGCGGCTGGAACAGCCTGCTCAAGCGGGACTTCAAGGAGAACCGCCTGAAGGTGTTCATGAAGGTCCGCTTCTAGAGGTATCGTAGAGGGGCGGCCCGCGAGGGCCGCCCGGTTTTCCGCTCAAATATTATTTCTAGAGAATAACTCTGGAGACGTCATGCGATTCAGCCGTTCCCACCTGCTCGCCGCCATCCTCCTCGCATCCCTGGCCGCTCCCGCCGCTTTCGGCGCCGGCAAGGAGCTGTTCACCCTGACCGATCCGCGCGGCGACGACCACGGGGACGGCAAGCTGGAATATCCGCTCAACGACGATCTGAAATCCGGCGATCTCGACATCCTCTCGCTGACCGCCCGCCAGGACGGCGACGGCACGATGTTCGAGGTCACCTTCGCCAAGCCCGTGCGCCCGCCGGGCCGGGAGGCGATCGACGACCTCGGCACGCAGCTCGACAAGGTCGCGCGCTACGGCTTCTACAATCTGAACCTCGACATCTATATCGACACCGACCGCGTCCCCGGTTCGGGGGGGCTCACCATGATCCCCGGCCGGCACGCCGAGATCGATCCGGCGACCGCCTGGGAGAAGGCGATCATCCTGACGCCCCGGCCCAACGAGGCGAAGGCCGAGCTCAAGCGGCTGCTGCTGAAGACGCTCAGCGAGGACGCCAGGAAGGACAGCAGCAACCTCACCGACGCCGAGGTCGAGGCGCTGCGCAAGCAGGTCCCGGTCGACGTCGACGAGCGGATCTTCTTCCCGACCCAGATCCACGTGCGCGGCCAGAAGATCAGCTTCTTCGTGCCCGGCATCTTCCTCGGCGGCCCGGCCAAGGCCACCTGGGCCTACGTGGTCGCCACCTCCGGCGCCGACCTGATGCAGTCGTTCGACATCGCCCACCGGCTCGGAAAAGACCCCGGCGACAAGTCGCTGATGATCCTCCCCATCTCACCCGGCCGCTGGCAGGACCGTTTCGGCGGCGGCCGCGAGAACGCGGACATCCAGCCGCCGCTGGTCGACGTCATCGTCGGCAAGGGAGGCCGGACGCAGGAGGAGGTCCTCTCCGACTTCGACGCCCGCAAGAAGCGGCCGGTGAAGCTCACCGGCGTCGTGCCGGCCGATCAGAAGTAGGCGGGGAAGAAAAAGCAACACGGACGATCACAGACGAACACGGACCGGCACGGACGGCAGCTACGGGGCGAGCTGTCCGTGACCTTCCATGTCAGTCCGTGTGGGTCCTTGCTCGTCCCTGCTCAACGCTCCGCGCGAACGCCGCGATCGCGTCGCGCAGCAGACCTGAGATCTCCGGGTGCGCCGCGATTCCCACCGCGTCGAGCTTCGCGCCGAGGAGCGGCACGGCGATCGAGGCTTCGGCGATGAGGCGTCCCGACATCGTCTTGATCGTTTCCGCGAGCGACTCCTGTGCGTGGGTCGCTCGCGGCGAGGCGTTGAGCAGTGCCACCGGCTTGTAGATGAACTCCTCGCCGCCCACCAGCCAATCGAGCGCGTTCTTCATCGCGCCGGGCACGCCATGCGCGTACTCCGGAGACGAGATCAGCAGTCCGTCCGCGCGCCGCACCCGGTCGCGCAGATCGGTCACCGCCGGCGGCTCGTTCGCTTCGAGGTCCGGATTGAAATGAGGGAGATCGCCGAGGCCGCCATAGATCTCGATCTCCACCCCTTCAGGCGCCACCTCCGCGGCGGCGCGAAGGAGTTCCGTGTTCGACGAGACCGCCCGCAGGCTCCCCGAGATCGCCAGGATTTGGATCATGATTCAGTCGACCTCGATCGTGCCTTCGCTGACCAGCACGCTCGCCCCGCCGATCCAGACGTTCACGACGGTTCCATCGCGCTTTTCGGTGCGAGCCTCCAGAACGCTGGGGCGTCCCATCTCCACTCCTTGGGCGATGCGCCATTGAAAGCTGCCGTCGGCTTTCGCCTCGTGATGGCTGAGCATTCCGGCCAGGGCGCAGTTGGCGCTGCCGGTCGCGGGATCTTCCGGCACGCCGTCGAGAGGCGCGAACATGCGCGCCCGGATGTCGAAGTCATCACCGCTCCGCACGTACAGATGAACGTCCGGCGTCACGCCCTCGGCGACCAGCGCGTCCAATCCATCCATGTTGACCCGCGCGCGCTGAAGCGCCGCGCGGTCCTTAAGCTCCGTCATCAGAAACGGCAGGCCGACCGAGGCCACCTGGGGCAGATGCGTCCGTGTGACGATGTCGTCTGGAGTGAGCGACACCGCCCTCGCCACCATCTCGGCGGAGACGGTCCCGCCGAGCGTCAGGCGCTGAGGAGCCGACAGCTCGCACCAGAGACCGCCCGCGCGCCGTTGAATCGTGATCGGAACGAGCCCGGCCTTCTCCTCGAACGTCACCGCGATCGACGACTCGATCGGACCGAATTCGCCCGCCGTGGCCAGCACGAACGCGGTTCCGACATTCGGATGTCCGGCGAACGGGACCTCGGTCGACGGCGTGAAGATGCGAACCTTGCGGGTCTGTCCCGCCTCCGCCGGAAACACGAACGTGCTCTCGGCGAAATTGAACTCCCGCGCAATCTGCTGCATCTTCCGGTCCGAAAGCCCTTGTGCCTCGGGCAGCACAGCCAGTTGATTGCCGCCGAAGCGGGTGTCGGTGAAGACGTCGCAGATGTAGTAGTGGTAGCGCATGATCGTCAAGAATCTCCCCATTTCATCCGTTGAGAATCCATTCCGGCGAAGGGTGTAGAGACGCTCCCAGGTCCGTAACGACACCCTGCGAAGGCCACGGGGACCGCGGGGCGTCTCTTCGAAGGGCTTGCTCTTGCATCAGCCACTTCCGGTGAGAAGGCTGCCAACGCATAAAACGGTATTCTGCTCCAGATCGACCTTGTCATTGGCGACGGCCTGCCCTCCGGCAGAGACGTCCCGCTGTCCCCGTGGCCTGCGAAGGATGTCGTTAAGGACCTGGGGAACGTCTCTACACCCTTCGTCGAAGCTGGTCCGATACTTAGCGGTCTGTTCGTTTGAGAGTCGCCGGTCCGAGTTGCTTCGGAGGTCGCTTGATATGGATCAACCAGCTTTCGCCAGGGGCCGGACGGAAAGAACTTCACCAGCATGGAGGCTCTCGACTTCGGATTCCCGAACAGCCACGACTGCGATGGACTCACCCAACGCGTTGAATACCTCCAACACGCACCCTTGTTCACCTCCCCTTGGACTCGGGACGTAGTCGACCAATGTCGCCACATCCCCCTTCTTGAGGCCTTGCTCAGGAAGGTCTCGCTTTAGGGCGACACGCTGATAGAGAGGCAAACTCATTTCTTCTTCTCCTTTCGAGGCTTCAGGGTGACGAACCTGACTTGGCCATCCAGACCCCGGCGAAGCCAGATCGTAGTCACCGAGAGCTCTAGACCGTTCGGTCCGACGAGACCACCGTCGGCACGGAGGAACTCTCCGTACTCGTCTTCTCTATCTTCCTCGGCTTCTACTGATGCCGCAAGGTCTCGGATCGCCGTTAGCAGCAAGTGAGGGTTCTCTCGCGAGAATCCCGCCTGGGCCAGGAACTTGGACTTGTCGTCCCAATCCCGATGCACAAGGAGATAGCTCGTCAGCTTCTCCATCGGGATGATGGCATCCGCTGGAGTTCTCAACGT
>DASWQX010000070.1:0-2850 GCA_036403495.1 Thermoanaerobaculia bacterium | reverse complement strand
CCTTCATGGTTACGCCTTCATAAACGAAATACCCCGCTCGGACCTCCTCCGTCGTAGCCAGCACCATGTCGGCGTACTTGTTTTCGACGAACCACAGGTAATCGTCGGTGATGATGGTACCGAGCGTCAGGAAGCAATCCGCCTGCTGGACGAGCTCGCGCACCCTCAGGATCGAGGCGGCATCGGAATAAGTCCCGATAAACTTGTCGCCCTTTTCCGTCAGCACCGTCTTGCCCAGCGTCGTGGTGGTATAAAGAAAGCCGCTGGCGTCGATGATCTTCTGCAGCAGGTCCGACAAGCCGAACCGCAGCACCTCGACGCCGGCGAAGATCATCGGGTGTTCCGCCGCGGTAATCTGCGCCCAAGCCTGTGAGACAGCGTTTTCAAGGGCCAGCGGTTCGCTTTTGAGGACGAGCGGCTGCAAGGCGCGCGTGGAAGGTCTCGGGCAGGGCTCGCCCCAGACTTCCTTGTAACAGGCGATGTAGACCGGCCTTTTGTAAGTGATGGCCGCAATCAGCAGGTTGTCGATTTTTTCGGGCGCGCCCGCCGAGGTGCTGAGGGTTTCAGCGGCGACCGTGACATGCTCGTAGACTTCCTGGTCGGTCTGCACGTTGCCCGTGGAGTGGTGGTAGAGCACGTTGTACATCTTGGTGATCTGACGGGCATCCGCGCCGGGCGTCGCGCTGATCACGACCACAGGGCTGCGCTCGACGTAAGCGCCCGCGATGGCATTGAGCGCACTGAAGGTGCTGACGCCATATTGCAGCGATACGGCGCCCAGCCCCCGCGTGCGCCCGTAGGCGTCGGCAGCGTAGGCCGCATCCAGCTCGTTGACAGCGCCAATGGCATTGACGCCGTCGAAATGCTCCAGTGCCTGGGTGAAATGCTTGACATAGTCACCGGGAATTTGAAAGACCTCGGTGACCTCGAGTTGCTTCAGACGAGTCAATAGATAATCCGCGACTGTAAAGGGTTGTTTTGCCATGGCTCTCCCCGGCTGCACCGGCAGCTCAGCTTCAGTGACTCGTTTTTTGAACCTGCGGCAGTAGTATCGATCGTTCTTGTAGAGCTGTCAAGCCGGCAACCCCGCTCGGCCCGACCCGTTTCACTACAGGTCCGGTGGCTTGCCGCCCAACCGCTCCCTCATCAGCGGTCCCATGACGAACTCGGTGTCTTCTTTCGTATAAAGATAGATGGCGCGACCGCTGAAGGCGATCGAGCCCATGAGGTTGGGGCCGCACTGTTGGTCGAAGAGCCAGCAGACGCCGAAGGGCAACGGTTGCTCTGCGCCGCCGAGGATGTGGCCGACCTCGTGCGCAACGAGGAGCTCCTGGAAGAAAGCATTGCCGGGAAAGTCTTCGCTCGGCGTAACCTGGGTGAGCGCGTGATGACACAGATAGTCGTGGCCTCCCGCGAAACAGCTATCGCCGTAGACATCCAAGCCGCTCACGCTGGCAACGCCGGCGCCCGGCCGGAGGGTGCGGCCACTGAAGAAGAAAACCAGCGACGAGCGCCCGGCGGTATGCGGCGGGCCACAACACGGCGGGGTCGCCTGGTGAGTCTCGCGAGCCGACTGGCGCAGAAGCTCCTCGCGGTCCCCGCTGCTCGGCCCGCCCGCCTCCCACGCCTCCAGCCGATCGAGCCGCACGCGCGCCTGGAAACCGTCGCCGCCGCCATCAAACTTGTTGTCGCAGAGCGCGTAGGCGTTGTCGGGGTTGGCGTCCGGCTCCACGCAATTGAACAGCCAGTCGAGAACGTTGTAGAGCGCCTCCTCCTTCAGCCAGAACGGCATCACCGAGTCCGGCGGGTAGGCGCGGTAGAAGTCGGCATCGCCGTCCGCGACGGCGGAAACCACCAGCGGCGCCTTCACCGCGGCCGGCGCTCGCTTGACCGGCCCCGCATTCTTGGCCGGCCCCGCATCGGGAAAGAGATCCGCGTCGGCGACGACATGCCCGACCTGGTTTCTGACGTTGTAGACGATATGGTTGTACTCCCTCAATATCATCTCGCGCTGCTGCGGATCGACGCCGCGCAATCGCAGCAGCGGTTCGAGCGGTTCGATGATCGACCAGCCGTCCGGAGCGAGGAGGATGTTCCCTTCGACCACACGGTCGTTGATGGCAAAAATTGCGACGCCCGGTTTGCCTTCGACCCTGCCCTGATACGTAGCGGGTGGTGGCAGCGGGATGAAGCGAAAGGTTTTGTTCACCCCGTTCTTCACGTCGACGCGCGCGAGGTCGGGGTTGCGGAGGTCGCGGTGCGTGAGCCGCACACTGGCGGCGGTCAACCGGTTTTCCTGGGTGACAAATGGAAGTCCAACCGTTCGGCCGGCGCGAACCGCCGCCGCGATCGCCGCGGTGTCGAGCTTGACCAGATGGAACGGCTCGATACCCGCCAGGGCTTTGGCCACGGTCTGATCGGCCGTGGAAGTGGTCGGGTTGGTGCTGCAGGCGGAGAGACAGAGCACTAGTGCTCCGATGAGAAACCGCGCCATGCCTCGTTCCTTTCCCTCGTCCGGAACCATGAGGTCTACCTCAGCTCCGCCGCGACTCGCCCCTCCGATGGAGCGGCAGTCCGCCAGCGGGGACCATTTTATCCGAGACGTGCGCGATTTACCCCTGGGTCTGAGCCTTCCGCACCCAGGTCGGAGCCTCCGCACCCAGGTCGGAGTCTTCCGAGCCAGGGTCTGTGTCTTCCGCACCACGGTCTGAGTCCCTTGAACCAGGGTCTGAGTCTTCCAAACCCAGGGGCGGATACTCCGACCCCGGTGTGAGTGGCTCAGACCTGGGTGGGATGAACTAGACCCAGGTATAGATCACTCAGACCGAGGGGCGAAACGTTCACGCCGTG
>DASWQX010000069.1:0-1755 GCA_036403495.1 Thermoanaerobaculia bacterium | reverse complement strand
AGCCGCGGCAGCCGCCGCGACTTCGTGGACCTCTACCTCCTCTGCCGCCGCCTCCCGCTAGCCACCCTGTTCGACTTCGCCGAGGACAAGTTCGGCCACGTCCGCGACTTCCCCCTCCAGGCGCTGAAAGGGCTCTCCGACCTCTCCGAGATCGAGGGCGAGCCGATGCCCCGCCTGGCCCTGCCGCTCGACTGGGCCGAGGTGGAGGCCTGGCTGCGCGGCGAGGTGCGGGAGATGGGGCGGGGGCGGGTGGGGTTGGGAAGCAGCACACAGACGAGCACGGACTGACACGGGCGAACACAGACAAAAGTCCGGCGGTTCCCTGCTGTCCGTGCTCGTCCGGTCCGTCCCTGTTTGTCCGTGTTGTGCTTTTCCCGGAGAACAGTCCACAATCCCCAACCGTGACCGCTCTCCCGATCCCCGATCTCCTCCTCCACAACCTCGCCGAAGTCGCCACCCCCGAGGGCTCCGAGCCTCTCCGCGGCGCCGAGCAGCGGCGGGTGCGGCGGATCGCCGGCGCGGAGGTGGTCTGCCGCGACGGCCGGATCGCCTTCGTGGGCTCCCCCGAGGAGCGGCGGCGGCAATTCGGCGAGCTTCTCGAGGCCGAGCGGCTCGACGGCCAGGGGGGGACGCTGATCCCGGGTTTCGTCGATCCCCACACCCATCTCCCCTGGGCCGGCAGCCGCGAGGACGAGTTCGCGAAGCGCCTGGCGGGGACGACCTACCAGGAGATCGCGGCGGCCGGCGGCGGCATCCTGTCAACCGTGGCGGCCACCCGCCGGGCCAGCGAGGACGACCTGATCGGCAACGTCCTCCGCCGCATGGACCAGATGCTCGCCTGGGGCACCACCACCGCCGAAGCCAAGAGCGGCTACGGCCTCAACCAGGAGGACGAGCTCAAGCAGCTCCGCGCCATCCGAGAGGCCTCCTCCCGCCACGCGGTCGACTTGGTGCCGACGCTGCTCGCCGCCCACGAGGTGCCACCCGAGTATCGTGGGGACTACTGCGGCGACAACGGAAAAGGCCGGAGCCGCTGGGTCGACCAGATCTGCGACGAGATCGTTCCCGCCACGGCCGAGGCCGGGCTCGCCCGCTTCTGCGACGTGTTCTGCGAGGAGGGGGTGTTCTCGGCCGCGGAGTCGCGCCGGGTGCTGGAGGCCGGCGCGCGCCACGGCCTGCTCCCCCGCCTCCACGCCGACGAGTTCGTGGATTCCGGCGGCGCCGAGCTCGCCGCCGACCTCGGGGCCTTCTCGGCCGACCACCTGATGGCGGTGTCGCCGGCCGGCGTCGACGCGCTGGCGCGCTCGGGGGTCACCGCCGTGCTCCTCCCCGGCACCAGCTTCTTCCTCAAGAAGCAGCACTACGCGCCCGCCCGCCGGCTGATCGAGGCCGGCGTGCCGGTGGCCCTCGCCACCGACTGCAACCCGGGCTCGTCCTACACCGAGTCGATGCCCATGGTGGTGCTGCTCGCCGTCTTCCAGCTCGGGCTCACCATCGAGGAGAGCCTCACCGCCGCCACCCTCAACGCGGCCTCCTGCCTGGGGCTCGGCGCCGAGGCCGGCTCGATCGAGGCGGGCAAGCGGGCCGACCTCGTCCTCCTCGACGCTCCCAACCTCCTCCACCTCGTCTATCACTACGGGATCAACCCGGTGGCCGCCGTGGTCAAGGGGGGGCGGGTGGCGCGGCGGGCGATCTGACGTACAATCGGCTCCTCCTGGCCGGAAACGACGCCGTCGATTTCAGTCGATTTCACAT
>DASWQX010000068.1:0-10956 GCA_036403495.1 Thermoanaerobaculia bacterium | reverse complement strand
GGTGGTGCTGGCGCGGGCGCGGCGGCAGTCGCGGGCGTTCGCGCGGTCGGTGAGCCCGCAGCTCGTCCAGGGACACGCGCTGCCGGCGATCGACGCCGCCCGCCGGTTTCCCCACAGCCACGTCGCCCGGGTGATCGGCGCCGGCCTCGCCACGTTTCAGCAGAAGAGCGCGCGGGGGCTCTCCGCCGCCGAGGTGATCGAGGCCACGGGAAGGGCGCTGGAGCGCACCCAGGCGCAGACCACCACCGAGCTCAGCAGGGGTGTGGGGAGTCTGGCGACGATCGCCACCACGGCCCCCTTCATCGGCCTCTTCGGCACGGTGATCGGCATCGTCCACGCCTTCCGCGACATCGCCGCGGGGGGCGGCGGCGCGGGTTTCGCAGCCATCTCCCAGGGGATCGCCGAGGCGCTGGTGACCACGGCGCTCGGCTTGGTGGTGGCGGTACCGGCGGCCTGGATGTTCAACGTCCTCAGCCAGAAGATCCAGGGGCTGAGGCTGGAGATGGAGACTTCGTCTTCGGAGCTGATCGACTTCTTTCTGGAGCGGGAGGGGGCCGCGGCGGGGTAGGGGATACACTACCCCCGATGTCACCCCCCGGTCACGACCTCGAAGGGGTCCGCTCCGAGCTGCGCCGGCTCGGGTATCTCGATCACCGCTTCGAGCGCTTCCTGTTGCAGGACGCGCTCCGGTCCCGCCAGCCGGCGCGGACGCTGCTGCTGCTCACCGCCAAGGTGGGGGTGCTCTCGGGGCTGGCGCTGGCGCTGGTGCTCGCCCTCGCGCTGGCGGTGGCGAACGGGACCTTGAGCGCCAGCCCGCTCGACCTGGTGCCGCTGTTCCTTCACCTGTTCCCTCCGCTGTCGCTGGCGACCGGCCTCTGCTTCCTCGCCCTCTGCGGGGTGATCCTGCTGGTGATCCGTCTCTATCACGTGCGGCGCATCGAGGCGCTGGCGCTGGCGATGGCGGTGGTCGCCGGGGTGGCGGTGATGGTGTTCGCGCTGCGGCTGGGTGTCGAGGTGCTGGCCGAGGGGCGGCTCTGGCAGGTGCTGGGCTTGGCGCTGGTGACGCCGCCGCTGATCTATCTGCTGGTCAAGCTGGTCTACAACGGGCTGCTGACGCTGGCGATCCGCTTCACCGACTCGACGCCGCTCGGTCGCCTGTTCTCCGGCCGCTGGCTGAGCTTCGCACTGCTCGCCGGCGCGGTGCTGCTGGTGCTCCCCTCGGTGCTCTCGGCGCACCGTCCGCAGGCGCCGGCCCCGGCGGCGCTGCCGACCGGCCCGGGCGAGCGAGTGGCGCTGGTGGGGATCGACGGCGTGCTGCCGGCCGAGATCGACTATCTCGTGGCCCTCGGCGAGCTGCCGGAGCTGGCGCGCATGGCGCGCGAGGGGCGGGTGCTCTCCTACCGCCGCAAGACGGGGGAGCCGCCGGCGTCGTTCTGGACCGCCGTCGCCACCGGCGTGCCGGGGCCGGACCACGGCGTTTCGGCGCTCGACAGCTTCCGGCCGCTGGGGGTGCGGACGCCGCTGGCGCGCAGCGGCCCGCTGCGCGCCTGGTGGAGCCGCGTCGAGGTGCCGCTGGGGCTCGCCGAATACCGGGCGGTGCTTGCCAACCGGCGGCGGGCGTTCACGGTCTGGGAGCTCGCCTCCCGCGGCGGCGAGCCGGCGCTGGCGGTGAACTGGTGGGCCACCTATCCGGCCGAGCCGATCCCCGGGCTGGTGGTGGCGCATGGCGCGTACCAGCTCCTGCGCGAGAAGGCGGAAGGAGCGGTGGCGCCCGCCGAGGAGCGGCCGGCGCTCGCCGCGGAGGCCGCCCTCGCCGCCGGTCCTGGCCCGTCGTCTCCCTCGACGATGGACCCGCGGCTGGCGGCGGCGCTCTCTCCGGCGGCGGCGGCCTCCGTGCTCGACCGCGCCCTGCTGCCGGACCGCTTTTATCGCGACGTCTTCGTCCGCCGGATGGCCGGGGCGCCGCGGGCCGCGGCGCTCTACCTGCCGGGGCTCGACATCGCGGCGGACGGCTGGCGGGGGGGCGATGTGGCGCTGGCCGACCTCGTGCGCGGCGAGCTCAGGCGGACCGATGAGATGCTCGCCCGCGCCCTGGACGGCGTTGGGACGGTGGCCATCGTGCTCGATCCCGGGCGGCGGCGGGAGGGAGGCGAGGGGCGGGTGATCCTCTGGCGGAAGGGGGGCTGCGCGGGCGCGGCTGTGGCCGGTGGACGCGCCGCGGTCCGGCCGGAGGCTGTGGCCTCGGCCCTGCTGCGCGCCCTCGGGCTGCCGCAGAGCGAGGAGCTGCCGGCGCCCCCTCCCGGCTGTGCCTGGGCGCCGCCGCCGGTGGTCGTGGCAGGATACGGCGCGCCGCGGCGGGGCGCTCCCGCCCGCCTCGAAGGCGCGGAATATCTGGCGAGCTTGCGAGCCCTGGGCTATCTTTGAGCCGATTCGAGATCAGTTTGCCCCATATGAGAGGCCGGCCGCACCGATAAAGAAGGAGATCCTTATGTCCAGGCCGATCCTGCTGGCCCTGTTCGCCGTCGCGACGGCGGCAACGGTGCCGGCTCATTCGGAGAGTCCTGCGGAGATGGTTGCGAAGACTGTTGCGAAGACTGCCGAGGCCACCATGCATACGTCCGTCGAGAGCCCCGCCGAGAAGCGGATCGTCTATCCCGAGGCGCCCCGGAGCGAGCAGGTGGACGACTATCACGGCGTCAAGGTCGCCGATCCCTACCGCTGGCTGGAGGATCTCGACTCGCAGCCGACGCACGACTGGGTGGCGGCGGAGAACCGGGTGACCGGCGCCTACCTCGCCGCCATCCCCGAGCGCGAGCCGATCCGCAAGCGGCTGACCGAGCTCTGGAACTACGAGCGCTACAGCGTGCCGGCGCGCCATGGCGGGCGCTACTTCTTCAGCCGCAACGACGGCCTGCAGAATCAGAACGTGCTCTACCGCGTCGACGCGCTGGACGGCGAGCCCAGGCTGGTCCTCGATCCCAACACGCTGTCGGCCGACGGCACCGTCGCCGTCACCGGCTGGAGCATCAGCGAGGACGGCAAGCGGCTCGCCTACGGGCTGTCGTCGGGAGGGTCGGACTGGCAGGAGTGGCGGGTGCGCGACATCGACAGCGGCCGCGACCTCGCCGACGACCTCAAGTGGGTGAAGTTCTCGGAGGCCGCCTGGACCTACGACAACCTGGGGTTCTTCTATAGCCGCTACGACGAGCCGCGCGAGGGGCGGCCGCTGGAGGAGGCGAACTTCAACCAGAAGCTCTACTACCACCGGATCGGCACGCCGCAGTCCGCCGACGAGCTGGTCTACCAGCGTCCGGACCACAAGGAGATGGGCTTCATGGCGACCGTCACCCAGGACGGCCGCTACCTGGTGATCCACGCCTGGAAGGGGACGGAGACCCACAACGGCATCTTCTACAAGGACCTCGGGACCCCCGGCTCCCCGGTCGTCGAGCTGCTGGGGGGCTTCGACGCCGCCTATTCCTTGGTCGGCAACGACGGGCCGGTCCTCTGGTTCCAGACCGATTCCGGGGCGCCGCGCGGCCGCATCGTGGCGATCGACCTCCACGCTCCCGGCCGCGACCACTGGCGCGAGCTGATCCCACAGGGGTCTGAGACGCTGCAGGGCGCCACCTGCCTGAATCAGACCTTCGTCGCGCTCTACCTGAAGGACGCCCACTCGCAGGTGCGGCAGTTCGACCTCGCCGGCAAGCCCCTGCGCGAGGTGGAGCTCCCCGGCCTCGGCTCGGTGGACGGCTTCACCGGCCGCTGCAAGGACCGCGAGACCTTCTTCTCCTTCTCCAGCTTCACGACGCCGGGCACCATCTACCGCTACGACCTGGAGACCGGGACGGCGAGCGTCTTCCGCCGTCCGGACCTCAAGGGGTTCGATCCCAACCGGTACGAGACGAGGCAGGTCTTCTTCCCGAGCAAGGACGGCACGCGGATCCCGATGTTCATTACCGCCCGCAAGGGGACGAAGCTCGACGGCTCGAACCCCACCTACCTCTACGGCTACGGCGGCTTCAACGTCTCGATGGTGCCGTCGTTCTCGCCCGCCAACGTCGACTGGATGGAGCGCGGCGGCGTCTACGCGGTGGCCAACCTGCGCGGCGGCGGCGAGTACGGCGAGGAGTGGCACCTGGCGGGGGCCAAGCTGAAGAAGCAGAACGTCTTCGACGACTTCATCGCCGCCTCCGAGTGGCTGACCGCCAACGGCTACACCTCGCGCCACAAGCTGGCGATCGCCGGCTACAGCAACGGCGGCCTGCTGACCGCCGCCTGCATGGTGCAGCGCCCGGAGCTCTACGGCGCGGTGATCGTGGGGGTGGGCGTGCTCGACATGCTCCGCTTCCACAAGTTCACCATCGGCTGGGGGTGGACCTCGGACTACGGCTCGCCGGACAACGCGGCGGAGTTCAAGGCGATCTACGCCTACTCGCCGTACCACAACCTGAAGCCGGGCACGGCCTATCCGCCGACGCTGATCACCACCGCCGACCACGACGACCGCGTGGTGCCCGCCCACAGCTTCAAGTTCGCCGCCGCCCTCCAGCGCGCCAACGGCGGTCCGCACCCGACGCTGATCCGCATCGAGACCCGCGCCGGCCACGGCGGCGGCAAGCCGGTGTCGAAGAAGATCGACGAGGCCGCCGACGAGCTGAGCTTCCTCCTCCACGCCCTTCAAGGGGGAGGGGAGGGGGCGGCGCCGAAGGCGGCGGGGAAGTAGAATCCCCGTTGGTGCGTTCCGCGCAAGAATCAGCCCCGAAGGGGCGCAGGGTGGGGGCGCTGACCGGCCTTCTGCTCCTCCTCCTCGCCACCCTCCCCCTCCCCGCCCAGAAGCCCTCCCGCGAGGCCGAGCTGGCCGGGCTCCGCATGGAGATCGCCAAGCTCACCGAGCGTCTGGCGGCGGCGCGCAAGGCGGCGACCGGGGTGCAGGGGGAGATCGACGCGGTGGAGGTCGAGCTCCGGCTCCAGGAGGCGCGGCTCACCGAGGCGACCACGGCACGCGACCTCGCGGCCCGGCGGGTGGCGGACGGCGAGGCGGAGGTGGCGCGGCTCCAGGGGGCACTCGACGTTGCCCGCGAGGACCTCAAGCGCCACCTGACCGGCCTCTACCGGCTGGGACGCCAGGGGTACCTCCGCCTCTTCCTCTCGCTCCAGCCCGACCGCCGGCTCCTCCCTTCGATCCGCCTGATGCGCTACCTGGCGCGGCGCGACCGTTCGGCGATCGACCGCTACCAGGAGGCGCGGGTGAGCCTCGACCGCGAGCGCGAGCAGCTCGTGGCGCGGCGGGAGGAGACCGAGCGCTGGATCGACAGCGAGCGCACCCGCCGGCAGCAGCTCGTGGCCGTGCGCCAGCATAAGGAGGCGCTGCTCGATCAGCTCCAGAGGGAGAGCCGGTCGCTCGCCGCACGCTCCACCGAGCTCGCCGACCGCGAGAAGAAGCTCGCCGCCTTCCTCGACCTCCTCTACGGCCGGTCCACCGAGTCGCCCGCCGGCACGCCGATGCAGCAGTTCCGCGGCGTGCTCGACTGGCCGGTCGAGGGGAAGGTCACGGCGGGGTTCGGCACCATCCTGGAGCCCCGCTACCGAACGCGGGTGCCGCACAACGGCCTCGACATCGCGGTGGCCGCGGCGGGCGGACCGGTCAAGGCGGTCTTCCCCGGCAAGGTGCTGTACGCCGCGCCGTTCCAGGGGTACGGCGACACGGTCATCGTCCAGCACCCCGGGCGGGTGTTCACGCTCTACGCCGGTCTCGCGTCGATGCGAGTGGGGAAGGAAGACATGCTATCCTTGGGGGACACCGTGGGGCTCGCGTCGGACAAGCTCTACTTCGAGATCCGCGTCGAGAACCGACCCGAGGACCCCCTGAGTTGGTTACGGTAAGGGGAATCATGAACCGCAGTCGCATCCTCTTCTTTCTCATCTCCGCAGTGATCGTCTTCCCGCTGCTCGCGGCGACCCTCGTCCGGGCCGCCGATACCAAGCAGGTCAAGCCGGCCGACGATTCCTTCTACAAGTACCTCTCGGTGTTCAGCGAGACGCTGGGGCTGGTCCGCCAAGCCTACGTCGACGAGCCGGACATGAACACGCTGATGTCTACGGCGCTCGACGGCACCACCGACGCCCTCGATCCCTTCTCGCTCTACGTGCCGGCCACGGCGCTCTCGGCCTACGACCAGGCGAGCACCATCGGCCGCCGCTACTCGGGGCTGACCCTGCTCAAGGAGCGGGGGATCGCCTTCGTGGTGGCGGTGGAGAAGGGGAGCCCGGGGGCGGAGGCCAAGATCAAGCCGGGCGACATCGTGGCCAAGATCAACGGCAAGTCGACGCGCCTGATGCCGCTCTGGGAGATGCAGCAGGCGCTCACCCAGAAGCCGGGCTCCAAGGTGACGATGGAGATGATCCGCGTCGGTGAGCCGGTGCAGATCGCCTTCGAGCTCAAGGCGTTCGACGCGCCGCCGGTCAGCCTGGAGACGGTCGACGGCGTCGCCATGCTCCACCTGCCGACCTTCGACAAGGAGACCGTGCAGGAGGTGCGCGACGCGCTCGCCAAGAACAGCGGCCAGATCAAGGACAAGCTGCTGATCGACCTCCGCGGCGTCTCCTCCGGTGATCCCGAGGTGGCCTACGCCACCGCCAGGCTGTTCGCCAGCGGCGAGCTCGGCGAGCTGAAGCGGCGCAGCGAGGACCTCCAGGTCTTCCGCGCCGAGGACAAGCCGGTCTGGCAGGGGAAGACGGTGATCCTGGTCGACCGCGGCACCCTGGGCGCCTCCGAGGTGTTCGCCACCGTGATGCGGCAGAAGGTGAAGGCCGAGCTGGTGGGCGAGCGCACCTTCGGCCACGCCGGCCGCCTCGGCACCGCCGAGCTCTCGAACGGCGGCCGCCTCCTCTACACCGAGGCCTTCTACACCGGCCCCGACAAGAAGCCGATCAACGAGGCGCTCAAGCCCGATCTGGTGGTCGACGAGCGGAGCCGCACCTACCTCGACAAGGACACGCCGATCGACGAGCTGATCCTGCGGCGCGGCGTCCGCCGGCTGCTGGGCCAGGACAACGACACCGCCGAGCCCAAGGCTGCCTGAAGGAACCCGGGTGGAACCGGCGAGCGCCGGATCCACCCGCTTCCGATTTCAGATTCCTGAATGGCCCGCCGCGCGCGTTCCAAAGGGTCCAGATCCGCCGGGATCTTCCTGTTCCTCCTCGGGCTGTTCGCCGGCGCGGGAATCCTGTATCTCTTCATGAAGCCCTCCGGCGGTCCACGGACCGTCGAGGAGCCTCCAACGCCGGCACCGGCCTCGACGCGCGAGGCGCCGCGCGCCTCGCACCCCACCCGCCACCGGCCGGCTGCTCCGGCCACCGTCGCCTCCGATCACGTCGAGCCCGAGACTCCCGCGGCGACGCCGGTTGCGGAGACCCTGCCGCCGTCCGGTCCGCTCCACGGGGTCCGCGTGGCGCTGGTGATCGACGACCTCGGGCACGACGTCGACGACCTCCGGCCGCTGGCGGCGCTCGGCGTGCCGGTCACCTACTCCGTGCTCCCCTTCGAGGACCAGACGCCGCAGGTGGTTGCGGCGCTCCGGCAGCGGCGGGCGGAGATCCTCCTCCACCTGCCGATGGAGCCGAAGAACGGCCAGAACCCCGGCCCCGGGGCGCTGCTCCAGGGGATGAGCGACGGCGAGCTGAGGGAGAAGACCGAGGCGGCGCTGAAGGCGGTGCCGGGAGCGGTGGGGGTGAACAACCACATGGGCTCGCTCCTCTCCTCCGAGGAGGGGCCGATGAACGCGGTGCTGGGCGTCCTCGCCGCCCGCGGGC
This sequence comes from Thermoanaerobaculia bacterium, assembly GCA_036403495.1. Lineage (GTDB taxonomy): Bacteria > Acidobacteriota > Thermoanaerobaculia > Multivoradales > UBA5704 > DATARR01. Next base: position 3,141 of record DASWQX010000068.1, on the reverse strand, counting down.
TCTTCTTCCTCGATTCGCGCACCAGCGCCGAGAGCGTCGGCTACAAGGTGGCGATCGGCCTCGGCGTGCCGGCCGCCGAGCGGCAGGTCTTCCTCGACGGCGACCCCTCGCCCGCGGCCATCCACGTCCAGTTCCTCCGCCTCCTCGACCTGGCGCGCACCAAGGGCGCGGCCATCGCCATCGGCCACCCCCACCCCGAGACCCTCGCCGCCCTCACCCGCGAAGTGCCGAAGGCGAGGGCCGCGGGGTACGAATTCGTGCCGGTGTCCTACCTGCTGACGCGGGCGGGCGGGGAGTAGGCCCTACTCCGCCCGCAGCACCTCGATCGGCCGCCGCTCCAGGGCGCGCAGGCTGGCGGCGAGGCCGGCGACCACGGCGAGCAGGATCGTGCCGGCGAGCGCCACGGCGAGGGTGAGGGGGGTGAAGGCCCAGGGGAGCTTGAAGCCGCGGGTCACCACTCCCCAGGCGAGCGCGCTGCCGCCGACGGCGCCGATGGCGCCAGCGACCAGGCCGATCAGGGCGTATTCAACGGCGAAGGTGGCGGCGACGCCGCGGCGGGTCATCCCCAGGGTCTTGAGCAGCGCCACCTCGCGCCCGCGCCGGGCCGAGCCCGCGCTCACCGCGCCCGCCAGGATGGCGATGCCGGCCACCACCGTGAAGCCGCCGAGGAAGCGGATGCCCAGGCTGATCCGGCGCAGCACCTTGAGCACCTTCTCCAGGATCTCGCGGATGCGCAGGAAGGTGACGTTCGGATAGCTCGCCGCCAGCAGGTCCTGCGTCCGCTGCTCGCCGCCGCGGGGCATCCGCGCCACCGCCAGCCGCTGCTGCGGCGCCGATTCCAGCACGCCGGGCTCGACCACCAGGAAGAAGTTGATCCCGAACGTCTGCCAGTTCACCGTCCGCAGGCTGGTCACCTTGAGGTCGATCGGCACCCCCTGGATGTTGAAGGTCAGCGTCGAGCCGAGGTGGGCGCCGATGTCGTTGGCGAACTCCTGCTCCAGGCTCACCTCGGCGTGGGCGGGATCGCTCCAGAGCGCGCCGGCGACGATTTTGTTGTCCTTCGGCAGCTCCTTCATGTAGGTCAGCCGCTGCTCGCGGGTGAGCGCCCAGCGGCGTCCGCCGCCTTCGCCGCGTTCGCCCCGCTCCCCGCGCTCACCCTTGCGCGGTTGGCGCGGTCGCTCGCCCTGGGAAGGCTGCCCGCCGTCCTCTCTTGGGCCGTTCCTGGCTTCGAGGTCCTCGGTGCGGACGCCGTCGATCGCCGACAGGCGCGCCATCACCACCGGCACCGATTCGACTCCCTGCGCGCCCTGCTGGCGGAGGAGGCGCTCGACGCCCGGCCACTGGTCCGGCTGGATGTCGACCAGGAAGGCGCTGGGGGCGTTGGCCGGCAGCTCCTTCTCGAGCTGCGCGGTGATCCGCCGCTCGACCAGAGACATGCCGAGGACCACCAGCACGCCGAGCCCCAGGGCCACGATGGCGCCGCTCGCCGCCGCGCCGGGACGGGCGAGGGCGGCCAAGCCGTGGCGCAGCCAGGGACGGAGCGAGAAGAGGTCGCGCGGCAGCCGGCGGACCCCCCAGGAGACCAGGAAGGCCGCGCCGGCGAGCGCCGCCGTCACCGCCGCCACGCCGCCGGTGAACTGGGCGCCGAGCAGGGCCGATCCCGATTGCAGGGCGGCCATCCCCCAGACCCCGGCCACCAGGGCGAGGCCGGTGACGGCGGACACCCAGCGGTGGCGGGGGAGCGGCTCGGCGTCGCGGCGCAGCACCCGCGCCGGCGGCACCCGCAGCACCGCCGAGAGGGGGGGCAGGCTGAACAGCATCGCCACCCCGACGCCGAGCCCCAGGCCGCGCAGCAGCGCCGCCGGCTGCCAGGGGCGGATCAGCTCGGGGGGGATGAGATCGGGGAACAGGCGGGGGAGCGTCATCTGCACGGCGACGCCGGCCAGGATCCCCAGTGCGCTGCCGGCGAGGCCGAGCAGGAAGGTCTGGCCGAGGTAGAGCGGGAAGATCTCGCGCGGGCGCATCCCCAGGCACTTGAGGATGGCGATGGCGTCGAGCCGGCCGGCGAGCCAGGCGCGAACGCTCTGGGCGACGCCGATGCCCCCCACGAAGAGCGACAGCAGGGCGACCAGGCCGAGGAACTTCTCGATCCGTGTGATGTTCTCCCGCAACGCGGGCTGCGCCTGGCGGTAGGTCTCGACGCGGAACGACTCATCGCCGGGGAGCGCCTTCTTCACCCGCTCGGCGGCGGCGTCGAGACCGGCGGCCGAGACGCCGTCCGGCAGCCGGACCAGCGCCCGATAGGTGATCCGGCTCCCCTGGCCTGCGAGGTGGGTGCGGGCGAAGCCGGCGCCGGTCAGGAAGACGCGCGGCCCGATGGTGAACGAGATACTCACCCGGTCGGGCTCGGCGAGCACCACGCCGGCGATCCGGAACGGCTGGCCGCCGATCTGAAGGGTATCGCCGACCTTGAGCTTGAAGTGCGCCAGCAGGTCCGCGGCGACCACCGCCGTCGACGGCGTCAGCAGCTCGTGCAAGGGGCGGCGGGGCTGCAGCTCCAGCTTGCCGTAGAAGGGGTAGACACCGTCCACCACCTTGAGCTCCACGAGTTGGCTCGGACCCGGCTGGCCGTTGCGTCCCGGGGCGGCGGCGACGGTGACCGTTTCCATGACATCGGTGCGGCGGGCGCCCGGCAGGCTGGAGATCGCGGTCAGGGCGGCGGGCGGGAGCGGCTGGTTGCCGCGCACGGCGAGGTCGGCGGCAAGGAGCTGGCGCGCCTCGCGGCGGATGCCGTCGCGCAGGCTCGCCGAGAGGCCGGCCACCGCCACCACCGCCGCCACGCCCACCGCCAGGCAGGCGATGAAGAAGGCGAGCCGCCCCCGCGAGCCGCGCGATTCGCGGGCCAGGGCGCGGACGTAGAAGCCGAAGGTCATACCGGGACCTCGGCCGGAGCCGGGACCCGCGTCTTCTCGTCGCGCTCCACCCGGCCGTCGCGCAGGTGGATCTGGCGGCCGGCGAGGGCCGCCACCGCCGGGTCGTGAGTGACCAGCACGAGGGTGGTCCCCTCGCGGGCCCGCAGCTCGGTCAGCAGCTCCAGGATGCGGCGCCCGGTGGCGCCGTCGAGGTTGCCGGTCGGCTCGT
>DASWQX010000067.1:0-2673 GCA_036403495.1 Thermoanaerobaculia bacterium | reverse complement strand
CGCCCGCTGCACCGTCGGCAGCGGCACGGTGCTGATGTACGGAGCCAACGTCGGCGACGGCGCCCGCGTCGAGGACGGCAGCGTGGTGATGAAGCACGAGACCCTGCTCCCCGATCAGTATTACGCCGGCTGCCCGACCCGGGCGGGCCGGGCGCCGGAGTAGGGCGCCTGGGGAGCCGGCTGGTCAGTCGAAAATTTCACGTGAGAAGGTGGCTGGAGTGCAGTCTGATGTGCTCGATGCAATCCGCTAAACAAAGTCGGCGGCTGGGTGTCACAGGATTTACACCAACCTAAAGGGAGAATCTTGTGAGATCCAGAATCCTTTCTGTCACCTTGCTCGTTATCGCCACATGCAGTTGCTCTGGCGGCGGGAAGTCGCCAACAGAAAATAGCTGTCCCGCTGCGCCCTATACTTGCGAATGCAGCGACGGTACCTTCAGCGGTTCCTGCGGGATCCAGGGAGCTTGCTCTTCGCACGGGGGTGTCAAGAATCCGTGCTAAGCGATGCGACTCAAGACTCAAATCTCTTCCTGGAATCGCTGGACTGAGGCATCCGTCCACTTCGAGGCCATCAGAGGCAGCGTGATGGACGCCTCTCTCCGGCGCTTCTACGGCAACCGCGTCCACACGATATCCCACGCCTCGCGCCGCTCCGCGAAACCGGTGACGTGGCCGTCGGCCGCGCGCTGGAAAATCCTTCTGTATCGGACTTTGCCGGGCACGAAGAGATCGTCCGGCGCCTCGGCCAGCAAGGGCTCGGGTTTGCGGCCGTTCTGCTGCCCTTCCAGGCCGGTGGCGGTTCGGCGGATCTCGTAGGTGATCTCAGGGGTCAGGGAGTAGCGACCGACGTATTCGTCGAGCAGGGCGGCCTTGAGCTGGATCGAGGGCGGGTCGGTGCGCAGAGGCATGACCTGACCGCCGATCAGGCGCCAGCCGGCGGGGGTCTTCCGCCAGATGTCCGTCGAGCGGTACTGGCAGTGCAGTTGGTGGCCATGATAGTTCTCGTGCTCGTCGCTGACGTAGGTGGCGACCGCGACCAAGCCGTGGACGGTGACCTTGAAGTCGGTCACCTTGATCGTTCCCGAAACTCCCGCCGGCAGCGGCTTGGTGTCGCCGACCATCTTCTCCTTGGTCAGCACGGTCCCCTCCTCGGTGGTGTAGGAGAGCCCGGGGTCCAGGTACTTGTCCCAGACGGACGCCTTGCCGTCGCTGGTCGCATCCATCAGCTCCTGGGTCTGCCGCTGGAGCAGGGCGGCGACGTCTTCCTTCGGAGCCGCCGAGAGGTACGGCGTGTGGCAGGAGAACGAGGCTCCCAGGGTCAGGCCCGCGAGCCACCAGAGACTTTTGCGCATCGTGATCTCCTCAGTTTGACTGTATAGCGACGTTCCTGGTCACCCAAATCGCCATCCTGACCAGGAAACGACTTTCATAGTCTCCCAAGTCCCGATCCTGGCCAGGAAAATGACTTTCATGGTCTCCCAAGTCGCCATCCTGACCAGGAAAACGACTTTCATGGTCTCCCGAGCCGCGATCCTGACCAGGAGAGCGACTTTCATGGTCTCCCGAGCCCAGGGAGCGATTTCCGCGACGGCTTGACGCCACCCCCCGCCCGCCTTCACGCTTCCGGCATGCCCGAGTTTCCCGACATCGAAGTCTATCTTGAGGCGCTGCGGCCGCGGATCGGCGGCCAGCCGCTGGAGGGGGCGCGGGTGAGCAGCCCGTTCCTGCTGCGGACGGTCGAGCCGACCCTGGAAAGCTTCCTGGGACGGCGGGTGGAGGGCCTTCGCCGGCTCGGCAAGCGCATCGTGATCGGCTTCGAAGGGGAACGGTTCGCAGTGCTGCATCTGATGGTCACGGGCCGCCTTCAGTGGAAGGCGCGCGGCGCCAAGGTGCCCGGGAAGATCGGCTTGGCCGCCTTCGATTTCCCAACCGGCACGCTGCTGCTCACCGAAGCCGGCGGCAAGAAGCGGGCCTCGCTCCACCTCGTCGCGGGAGAAGCGGCGCTGGCGGCCTTCGATCCCGGTGGCCTCGAGGTGCTGGAGGCGGACCTCGACGCGTTCCAGGCCGCGCTCACGGCGGAGAGCCATGCGCTGAAGCGCGCCCTGACCGATCCGCACATCCTGAGCGGCATCGGCAACTCCTACTCGGACGAGATACTGCACCGTGCCCGGATCTCGCCGTTCCGCCTCACCCGCAGCCTCACGCCCGAGGAGATGAAGACCCTTTTCCAAGCCTGCCGCGAGGTGCTGACCGAGTGGGTCGAGCGCCTCCGGGCGCAGGCCGGCGATGGCTTTCCCGAGAAGGTGACCGCCTTCCATGAGCAGATGGCGGTCCACGGCCGCTTCGGCAAGCCCTGCCCCGTCTGCGGCACGCCGGTGCAGCGGATCGTCTATGCCGACAGCGAGGCCAACTACTGCCCCACCTGCCAGACCGGCGGCCGTCTGCTGGCCGACCGGGCGCTGTCGCAGCTCCTCAAGAAGGACTGGCCGCGGACCCTGGAAGAGCTGGAGGCCAGGAAGCGCCGGGCGTAACGGGCCTTAGGACTCGTCACAGAATAACTGCACCAGTTCCCCGGAGCACGGCAGCCCCAGGACGTCTGGTTCCGTCCGGCCCAACGGGCCGGGAGAACGGAGCCCAGGGCTGAGGCCGAAGGCCGATGCCCTGGGTGGGAGG
>DASWQX010000066.1:0-9667 GCA_036403495.1 Thermoanaerobaculia bacterium | reverse complement strand
TGGATCCTAGTCTCTTTCCTGCAGAGAGTGACTATGACCCTGTCACCAACCTCATGGCCGGTGGTAGCGCGCAATGGACTCTCTCGAGCGCTCAGCGCCAGTCGGTTCTGTCTTGCACAGCAGAAACTCAGAAGTCTCGGCGCGTTGTCGGGCTCTTCGATGAAGCCCAGGCGTCGGGTAACTGGCATCAGCCGGCAACGATGTATCTGAGCAGTGACATTTTCGCTTCCCTCTATACGCCTGATCCGCCGCCCCCAGATCTCGCGATTGCCGGCTATACGCTGCTCGACGGCCTCGTTTTCGCCGCCAAGGCTCACGCAACAGCGCTAGGAAACAATGCTGTCCGAGAATTGTGGAACTTGCGTCCAACCCCCGACGATTCCGGTCCCAATATCAGGAAAACATGGTTTCGTTATGGAAAGAAGCACCGTTCCAGGCGCATAGTCTCCACTGCGCCACGAATCCACCGGCAACAGATGAGGCTAATCGGTATGCTCGCGGGCTCCTAGAGAGCGCGGCTCAATGGAAACCAGCATGGAAGAGACCAAGCCGATTCAGGATTTATGGGCGTCGCTGGCGGACATTCTGCCTCAAGGATGGCGTAGTGGTGGTGCGGCTGTCATTCTCGAGGGACTATCCTTTGCTGACGCACTATTGTCTTCAGAGGAGAACGACCAGTTCACTCTCACGACGACAATCGGATCGGACACCCCGCTCGATCTGGCTATCCCCGGGCTGCCTGACTTCGGGCTCACGGTCGGAGAGTTCGACGACTTCGGTTATACGCTTGAGCTGGAGTACACCGCGGGTGTTTTGTCGATCGGTGCCGTTGACGTACCCATCACTATCTACTTGCCTGACTCATTTCTTCGACCGGTGGATGATGAGGACGGACTTGCCTTGGTCGGTCTTGGGACGTTTCGGATTTCCTCCCATGGGAAAATCCAAATTGGACTTGCTGATGGACTCAGTTTGCCGCCGTGTTATCTGGGCGGGTCCGGCGTCATAATTTCAGCTTCGAACCTCAAAGTAGATCTGTCTGTCGGTGATAGTCCCTCAGAGGTGCTGGCGGCAGGATTTGACGAGTCTTTTGTCGGTTTGTACTTCCAGGAAGTGCACATCAAGCTGCCGGCGGGCTTTCCGAGTCTGGTCCCAGAAGACCTCTTGCTGAAGAAATGCGTCATCGGGTCGGGCGGCGTGAGCGGGGAGCTCGATCTCACGTATGCACCGACCTATGACGCAGCTTCCAAGACGTTCGGCGGGCCCGGCGCCGAGGGCTTGTTCGGGATTCCATTTGGCCTCGAGCATGTCGAGATCGTATTTCGGAAGAATGCGCTGACGAAGTCGAGCTTCGCAGGAAAATTGCTGCTTCCGTTCTTCGAAGAACCCGCCGAAGTCGATGTTGGCTTCGACCTCGACGGCAATGTAACCGTAGAAATCACCGGCAGCGGCGCGGGCGGGTTGACGACCATTACGAAACCGAACGTCTTGAGCATCGAGCTTGACTCCATCGGTGCGGAGCTCAACAACGGCCTCTTCACCGCCAAAATCTCCGGCAAGCTTACCCCCCTCTTCGGCGGCCTCGACTGGCCCACCTTCGACGTCAAAGAGCTTTCGATCGACTCCAAGGGTCACGTCCATCTGGACGGCGGGTGGCTGAACGTACCCGAGCAGAAGACCCTCGACTTCTATGGATTCAAGATCGAGATCTCCCAACTCGGCTTCGGCACGAACGACGACGGCACCCGGTGGATCGGCTTCTCGGGTGGATTGCACCTCGTCGACGGTCTTCAGGCGGGAGGGTCTGTCGAGGGCTTGCGAATCACCTGGAACCCGGCGGACGCCGTTCCGATCCCAAAGATCACTCTGAACGGCGCCGGGGTCGAGCTGACGATCCCCGATGTCCTCCACCTCAAGGGAGAGGTTTCCTACCGCGAGATTACCGACGGTCTCGACACGATCCGCCGCTTCGACGGCGACATCCAAATGACTCTCGAGACCCCGGAGCTGAAGATTGACGGGACCCTGGTCATTGGCTCGGTCAAGGGGCCGGCGGGGCGCTACAACTTCTTTGCCGTCTACTTCGACACCGAGCTTCCCACCGGCATCCCGCTCGCCAGCACTGGAGTCGCGTTCTACGGCGTCGCCGGCCTCTTGGCACTGCAGATGGAGCCCAACAAGAAGTCGGACGAGATGTGGTTCGGCATCGATCACTCGAAGAGCTTCTATCACCGCGACACACCGGGAATCACCGATCTCAAGAAGAAGTGGGCGCCCCGGGAGGGGAGCTTCGCCATCGGTGCAGGGATTACCCTCGGCACCTTTGCGGACAACGGCTACAGCTTCAATGGCAAATTCCTGCTCGCCATCGTCATTCCGGGACCCATCATCCTCCTGCAAGGCGCGGCTTCGTTCCTGACGAAGCGGGCGGACCAGCAGGACGAGGGAAAGTTCCGTGCCCTAGCCGTGCTCGATGGGCGGGCGGGCAGCCTCCTGATCGGTCTGGACGCCGAGTACAAGAAGGGTACGGGAGGCGAGCTGCTCGACATCAGCGGCAGCTTGGAGGCCTTCTACTCCTTCAACGACCCGACCGCCTGGCATCTCTATCTAGGCAGGAACGAGCCGCGCTCGCTACGCATCCGTGCCCTGTTCGCCAAGCTCGTCGAGGCCAACGCCTACTTCATGTTGGACGCCCACCAGCTCGCCCTGGGCGCCTGGTTCGGTTACAACAATGCCTGGAGCTTCGGGCCCCTGAGCGTCCGGCTGGAGGCGTGGGCGGACGGCAACGCGCTCATCAGCTTCAAGCCCAGCCACTTCCATGGCGATCTCTGGCTTCATGCGCTGGTGGATCTCAAGGCCTTTGGGCTCGGCTTCGGCCTCTCCCTGGATGCGAGGATCGCGGCGGACGTCTTCACTCCCTATCACCTACGGGGCGAGTTCAGCGTCGGCATCAAGCTGCCGTGGCCGTTCAACAAGAAAAAGATCGGGGCCACGGTGATTCTGGAGTGGGGACCGCGCCCAGTCGCGCCGCCGTTGCCTCTGCCGGTCGTGAACGTCGGCATCGAGCATCTGAAGATCTCGGCCACCTGGCCGCTGCCGCGTCCCACGTTGCTGCTGCCGAGCTACGACGACGGCGAGGGCTTCCTCACTCTTGGCGCCGTGGGCTCCGGGACCGAGCCGGTCGAGACGGCGGTGCCGCAGGTGCCTCTGGACGCGCGGATCGCCATCACCTTCGCTCGCTCGGTGCATGACTTTGCGAAAGTGGGGGGGCACCTGCAAGGGGTCGAGCCCGAATACGAGGCGATCGGCGATCCGGTCCATGGCAGTGTTCTCAGTGTTCGCTATGTGCTCCAGGCGGTGAGCCTGGAACGCAAGGCCGGAAATGCCTGGCAGACGGTGGCGGCGAGTCCCGCCAGCCCGTCGAGCCCCGGCACGCCTCCCCTCTGGGGCCAGTGGGCGATCCTTCCGCAGCTTCCGGACGCCGGGGTGAAGCCACCCAAGCCGGGCCAGACCAAGCTTCTTCTCTGGGCCAAGACGCCTTTCGAGTTCAACCGGCACACCGGCTCGTCTTGGGAAGAATGGGTTTCGGACGCCCTGCCGGGCTATCCCTGCCTGCCCGTGCAACCCGCTCAGGAGACCTGTTTCGGGTTTGGCAGCCTGTTGACGCAGGCCTCGGTTTCCTCGCCCTTGACGCTCCCGGGTTCGCCTGCCGTCACCCTCTCCTGGGGGTTCGGCCCGGCCTCGGTACGGACGCTGAACATCGGGCGCGGCGGTGTGATCCGCCTCATTCCGATCCTCTGTTTTCCGGCGGCCGCGGTGCAGCACGGCATCCGCGTTCAATCGGAAGCTCCGGGAAGCAAATTCCGGCTCATCCTGGCCCAGGCGGACTCTGCGCCGAGCCCGGTCGGCGAGCCCCAGTCGATCCAGCCGGCGCCGGGGCCGATCACTCCACGTTCTGGAGATCCGACCCCGCCGCGCCTGACGGAGGGCACGGACGTTGTGCCGGGGGAAGCCGTGCCGACTTGTGTCGACGTTCGCGGGCGGGAGGCCGGCACGCTCTCCAATCCTTGGAAGGCGGCGGAGGGCGCCCGCTTCACTGTGCATGGTGCTGACGGCGCTCTCCTCCCGGTCGCGCGCATCGAGCGCTGGGGGCAAGGGGCCGCCCTGGGCCTGAACGCCGGCTTCGAGCTCTTTATCGATCTCCCGTGCCCCGCCGCCTGGGTGACGCTCCTGGTCACCCATCGGCCGCCGTTCCGCATCGTCGCCTTCAACGCGGCGGGTACGGCGGTCGCCACCCATGCGCCCAACGGCACAGGGGGCACCTCGACCGAGACGATCCGTCTCGACGGGCCGGCCATCACACGCATCGTGGTCTACGCCGACGGCAACGAGAAGCTGATCCATCAGGTCTGCTTCCTGTGCGCTCCGCCCACCGGAACCTCGGCCACGGGCACCGGCGCCGATGGCACGATCTATGGGCCCTTCCTTCCATTCGAGAATGTGATCTCGGTCGACGGTCACGACATGCCTGCCTTGACAATTACCGGCGAGAGCCCGCTCTGCCTGGAGCAGATCTGCGTCACGCCCGATCCCGAGGCCGGGCAGTTGGTGCGGCAGGTCGAGAGGATTCAGCACCAGCTTGACGATCTCGCCCACTGGCAGGCGATGGGAGAGGTGCTGGCGCCGAACAGCTTCTACCGGCTGACCGTCCAGACTCACCTCGACCTCAGCCCTGCGAGTCCCGATCTGGACCAGTTGCCGCCGGCGGGCAACCTGACTCCGGTCGAGCACGCCTACTTCCGCACCGGTGGCCCTCCCGGCCTCACCGTGCTCTCCAAGCCGGAGGGAGTCTCGACCAGCCCCTTCGTGACCGGGTTGGAGGACCTCACCCGTTACGTCGGGAGGACGACACCTCCCACTGTGCCGCCGCCGGGAGAGAAACCGATTCTCTTCAAGCCGTTCTATCGCGCCTACGACGTGGGGCTGGAGTTCAACGAGGACTATGTCGAGCAGATGTACCGCATGGGCGGGCGCGACCTCGGCCTCTACCTCTACGACGCCAACAATCAGCCGGTGCGCGACGGCCTGGGGCGGCTCCTCGTCCTGGGCGACCAGTGGGGGAAGGCGGAGACGCTTAGCCTCTCGGAGAAAGAGACGCGCTGGATCACGCTGATCGACGCCGCCACCTGCCTGCCGAAGAAACTCGATCCGCAGACCTTCCCGAAGGACAGCGCCCTCGCCTCCTCTGATCCCAGGCGTGTGCTCGTTCCCGACACTCTCCACGAGGCCCGCCTGGTGCCGTTGCTGCTGCACGAGGCCTTCCGGGGGAACGTGCTGGGGCACGCGCCCGACGGCTGGTATCCAGAGGACGCGGGGCCGGGCGGGCCGTCCAGTTGGAAGCTCGGAGAGGTGGGGGAGCCGGCGAGCCGATTCGTGGAGCAGACGTCGCCGATCGGTGGCAGCGTCTCGCCGGACCGGCCAGGCACCCTGCTGCTGTTCGCAGCAGCGGCGGCCTGGACGGACTACCGGGTGAGCGTCTATCTGCAGGCCTCGGCCGGTGCCGTGGGCGTTGTGGTCCGTGCCCAGGGACCGGGCACCGGCTACCGGTTCTCCCTGGATGGACGGGTCCGCCGGCTGGTGAAGGGAGGGGCGGTTCTCCTGGCCGAGGATCATTTCGCGTACAGGAAGAGCCACGACTATCAGGTGACGTTCGAGGCGATCGGCAAATCCCTGCGCGCCTATATGGACGGCGAGCTGGTCTTCGAGGTTGAGGACGGGGATTTCGCCGCGGGCCGCATCGGTCTCTACGCCTGCCAGAGCCCCGGGGCGCGGTTCACCGACGTCCGCGTGGACGACTTCCGCGCCGGGGCGCCGGTGATCTATCGGTTCCAGCTCACTACGTCGCTCTACGCCAACTTTTTCCATCACCTCCATAGCTTCCAGGACGAAACGTGGAGGGCCGCCGATCTGGGAGCGGACCCCGCCGTGGGCGCTCTGCTGAACGAGGCCGTGGCGCCTTCGTTCTCGCCGCCCTCCGAGAAGGAGGTCCGGGCCTACGAGGACCTGGCCCAACGGGCCGTGGGGACGGCTGCGCTGCAGAACCCGGCGCAGGTAGAGGTCACCCGCCTGGAGCAGGCCGGCACGCCGGTCGCTTTCCTGCTGCGGAGCCCCGAGCCGCTCGCCTGGGACCGGATCGAATTCGTCCACTCCGGCACCCCGCGCCACCTCCCAGCGCCGGAGACGCCGGGCACGGTCAAGCTCACGGACGCGACCTTCGGCGCGATCCTCCCCGTGGAGGAGTCCGCCACGCTGCTGCTGCGCGAGGCCACGGACCTCTCCTCCTACCGCGTCGAGCTGCGCGCCCTGCCGGGGGTGCTGGCCGCGCCGGCGGGCGATCCGATCCTCTTCCTGGAACGGTTCGCCGGTGATCCGGCCGCCACCCTGGCCCGCTTCACGCTCGTCAATCAAGGGACGACCGGCGGCCCTTCGGACTGGCGGGTGGAGGGCGGGGCGCTGATCCAGATCTCGGAGATCGGAGGCGGCGCCGAGCCCGAGTCGCCGGGCACCGTGGCGCTGGCCGGCGATCCCGGCTGGACGGACTACCTCATCTCGGCGGACCTGCGCTGCGATTCGGGCGGCGCCCTGGGGTTGGTCTTCCGCTGGGTGGATGCCGACAACTACTACCGCCTCTCCCTCGATGGCGGCCGCAAGGTCCGGCGCCTGGTCAAGAGCGAGCAGGGGCAGATCTCGGTCCTCTGGGAAGACGGCCAGGGCTATACCGCGGGCGAGCCCTTCCGGCTGACCATCGAGGCGGTGGGCTCCGGGCTGACGGGCTTCCTGGGAGCCGACCGGCTCTTCCAGGTGACGGACGCCACCCACGCCGCCGGTCAGGTGGGCCTGTACTGCGCCGACAACGGCGATGCCCGTTTCGAGTCGATCGAAGCGCGCCAGCCGTCGCTCGACGCTTATGCCCTGTTGCGCGATGCGTTCGCCGCGGGCGATCTCACCGGCTGGGGGCGAGTCGACGAGGCTCTGGGGACTCAAGCCTCGACGATGCAGGTTGCCGGGGGAGAGCTGATCCTGAGCAGCTTCGTCGCGCAGGGGGGGAGTCCCGACGATCCCGGCACCTACGCCTATGCCGGCGACGGAGGATGGACGGACGTGGTCTACAGCGCCCGGCTGCGGTGCCCGACCGGCGGCGCGCTCGGCCTGGCGTTCCGCGCCCGGGACCTGAAGAACCTCTACCGGTTCTCGATGAGCGCCGGAGCGAGTCCCTATCGCCGGCTGATCAAGCGGGTGAACGGCACGGCCACGGTGCTCTGGGAGGACGGCGGCTCCTACGCGACGGACCGCTCTCAGGAACTTACGGTGGTCGCGGCGGGACCCTCGCTACGGGGTTACCTGGACGGCGTCCCCCTCTTCGCGGTCGAGGATGGCGACCTCCCCTCGGGCCTCATCAGCCTCTATGCCCGCAACAACTCCGACGCCCACTTCTCCCAAGTGCGGGTGTTCCCGGCTGGCCGGGCCTTCGCGGGCTGGCTGCTGGACGAACCGTTCGACGAGTTGGTGCCGGACCGTTGGAGCTTCTTCGACGGCCTGACGACGAACCCGCTGCCGGAGAGCTGGGTGGTCGATGGCGGAGCGCTCCGCCCCGCGGGCGCCGATCCCTCCGCCCAGCACCTCGCGCTGACGGGAGACCCGGCTGCCGCGGACTACCGGCTGACGGTGCGCGTCCGCCCCGGGCCGGCCGGTCTCGTTGGAATGGTGTTCCGCTTTCTCGACGGCGACAACGCCTTCCTCTTCTTCCTTGACGCCCAGAGCGGAGACCAGCGGCTGATCAAGAGGGTCAAGGGACAGGAGACCCTCCTCTGGCAGAGGACGGGGGCCGCCACAGCGGGCCGGGAGGTCGGGCTCACCTTCGACGCCTCCGGCGAGCGCATCGCCGGGTGGCTCGATGGGCAGGAGCTGTTCCATCTGGACGACGCCGATCTTCCTGCGGGGCGGGTGGGGTTCTTCGCCGCCGCCAGCCCGGAGGCGCGTTTCACCGAGGTGCGCCTCGCCGGTCCGGAGTGGACGGCCTGGTACGCCTTCGGCGGGGAGGACCGGCTGCCGGCGGGGACCCGCGTCCGCGTCCATTCCGGAGCCGAGGCAGGAGCACCGCCCGTGGAGGCCGGCGTCGAGCGCCGCTTCGTCGCTCCGCTCGGCGAGGCGGGCCGGCTACGCTTCCCTTCGGGAGGAGCGGAGCTGCGGGTCGTGGCGCCGGAAGGCCCGGGACATCGGCGGATCTTCGTGCCGCCGGCGGAATTCGTCGCGCTCCCCAAGCCCACGATGGTGCGGCGGGCTGACGGCACCGGGCTCGTCCTCCTCCCGTTCGGCGGTCCCGCGCCGCTGATCGAAGGCCAGTACCGGCTGGAGCTCATCTATCACCGGGAGAGGTCCGACCAGGTCCATCCGTTCAGCCAGGCGGGAGACCGGAGCCCCGAGCGGGCCGCAATCGACATCCCCTGGGAGGCGCGCTAGCCTTCCCAGCGGATGAGACCGCTCCGCTTCATCACCCGCGTCCGCCTCGCCTTCCTCCTCGGCCTGCTCGCCGTGATCGCCGTCTGCATGGCGGCGGCCGAGTGGTTCCCCTCCCCGTGGACCGTGCTGATCGCCGGCGCTGGTTTCGGGCTGCCGCTGGGGTGGTGGGTGCTCGACCGGACGCTCCTCCCGGCCGCCCGCGTCCTGCAGGCCCTGCGCGACGGCGTCCAGGGGTACCGCGACCACGACTTCAGCCTCAACCTCGCGGTCGACCGTCACGACGAGCTGGGGGAGCTGGTCGAGCTCTACAACGCCGTGGGGGACGTGCTGCGCGACGAGCGGAGCGCCCTGGTGCAGCGCGAAATGCTGCTGGAGACCGTCTTCGAGGCGACCCCGACCGCCATCGTCCTCACCGACGCTCCCGGCCACATCCTGTTCGTCAACCGCGCCGCCCGCGAGCTGTTCGCGATGCGCGGCCGGTTCGAGGGGAGGCCCTTCGCCCAGATCCTCGCCGGTTGCCCGGAGGGGCTGCGGGAGGCGCTGGCGAGCGGCCGCGACTCCCTCTTCTCCCTCTCCGACGCGGCGGGCGAGGAGGAGGTCTTCCACGTCGCCCGCCGCGCCTTCGAGCTCAACGGCCGCCGGCACGACCTCACCCTGGTCAAGCGGCTGACCCCCGAGCTCCGGCGCCAGGAGGTAGACGTCTGGAAGCGGGCGATCCGCACCCTCTCGCACGAGATCAACAACTCGCTGGCGCCGATCGCCTCGCTGGCCCGCTCGGTGCGACTGATGGTGGGGATGCCCGAGCACGCCGAGCGGCTGGGCGCCGCCCTCGACGTCGTCGAGGAGCGCTCCACCCATCTCAAGGAGTTCCTGGAGGGGTACGCCCGTTTCGCCCGCCTGCCGGCTCCCTCCCGGCAGCCCGTGGCCTGGGGCCCGTTCCTAGCCGAGCTCCGGCAGGTGGTCCCCTTCGAGCTCACGACCGAGCCCCCCGGCGCGCCCGGCCGCTTCGACGCCGGGCAGATGCAGCAGGCGCTGATCAACCTGCTCAAGAACGCCCACGAAGCCGGTGGCCCGCCGGAGGAGGTGCGGCTCGCCGTCGAGCCGGCGGGAGAGGGGGGCGTGCGCTTCCGCGTGCTCGACCGCGGCA
>DASWQX010000065.1:0-4331 GCA_036403495.1 Thermoanaerobaculia bacterium | reverse complement strand
TGCCGCGTCGGCGCCGGAGAAGAAGCCGGACGCCTTCCAGTACTTCTTCGGCAAGAAGCGCGACGAGAAGAAGCCGGCGCCCGAGGTCAAGAAAGCGCCCGCGGCTCCGAAACCGGTCCCCGCGGCTCCGAAGCCGGCGCCCGAGGTCAAAAAGGCCCCCGAGACGAAGCCCGCGGAGCCCGCTCCCGTGAAGGCGCCCGAGGCGCGGCCGGAGACCCCCGCAGCGCCGGTCGTTGCGGCTCCCGTGGCGGCCCCTGAGCCGGTTCCCGCGGTTTCAGCTCCGACTCCCGCCGAATCCGCACCAGTTGCGCAGGCGCAGCCCGAGGCGCCCGCGCCGGCGGAGGCGCCCAAGGTGGACGCCTTCCACTACTTCTTCGATCAGGGCGCGCAGCCGGCTGCCGCGGCTCCGGACGCCGCGAAGCCCGAGGCGGAGACGAAGCCGCGCCCGACGGTCAGCGCCTTCGACTACTTCTTCGGCAAGGACGGCAAAGCGGATCAGCCCGAGCCGAAGAGCCCGCCACCGGTGTAGGAGCGGCTTCGGCGGTTCCTACGAGAGCACTTTGGCCAGCTCGAACAGGCTGAGGTCGAGCGGCTTGCGGTTGGCCACTACCTCGGCGAGGGGGTGGCGGTGACCTGGCTGCCGATCATCCCCATCAGCCGACGTCGCGCGCCTCGAGGTTCACGAAGTTGCCGGCGATCAGCCCGCTGAAGCCGCGGCGGACTCCGAACACCTGCAGCCCCTCGTGAATCCCGGTGCGGAGGACCTGCCTGCGCTATCTTCTCCTCCATGGCCACCCTCTGGACCCGCGCCGGCCTCACCTGGAAGGAGCTGGGTCTCCGGCTGGGGCGGGAGGTCTACGAGGACGAGCTGCTGGGGCGGTGCGCGGAGCTGGCGTACTTCTTCCTGTTTTCGGTCTTCCCGCTGCTGCTGTTCATGACCACCCTGCTCGGCTATCTGGCGGAGGCCAACCCGCGCTTGCAACAGAGCCTGCTGCGCTACGTGGCGCGGGTGTCGCCGAGCCACGACGTCACGGCGCTGCTCGACCACACCCTGGTGGAGATCCGCAGCGGCCGCACCGGGATCAAGCTCTACCTATCGCTGGCGGTGGCGGTGTGGATGGCCTCCAACGGCATGCTGGCGATGTCGCGGACGCTGAACGCCATCTGGGGGTTCCGGGAGAGCCGCCCCTGGTGGTGGCGGCGGATCGTGGCGGTCCTGCTGACGCTCACCTTCGCGGCGCTGATCGTCGGCGCCTTGATCCTGCTCTTCCTCGGCAGGACGGTCGGCGAGGCGGTCGCGGACCGGCTGGGAGTGGGCCTCGCCTTCGCGATGGTCTGGCACTTCGTTCTGCGCTGGCCGCTGATCCTGGCCTCCGTGGTCCTCTCCTTCGAGATGGTCTACAACTTCGCCCCCGACCGCGGCGGCCGGCAGGGGCGGCACTGGGGGAGCCCGGGAGCGGTCGCCGGCGTCGCCCTCTGGCTGCTCGCCTCCTTCGGCCTGCGGACCTATATCGACCACTTCAGCACCTACACCACGGCGTACGGCTCGGTCGGCGCGGTGATCGTGATGATGGTCTGGTTCTATCTCACCGCCTTCGCCATCCTGATGGGGGGAGAGATCAACTCGGAGATCGCCGGCGCGCTCGGCCGGCAGCGCGGGGAGGAGCGCCTCGGGGGCGCCCGCCATCACGCGTAGGGCTTCAGCGCCTCGCGCAGCGGTCCGGGAACCGCCGTGGGCACGGCGCGCTTCCCCTCGCGGCGCATGCAGGCGACCACCTGCTCGCCGCGGGCGACGAGCTCCTCGTCGTCTCCCTTCCGCCGCCAGTACTCGAAATTCAGGGTGATCCGGTTCTGGACCACGCCGCCCAGCCGCATGCGGATGACGATCTCGTCGAACGCTTCCAGCTCGGCCAGGTAGTCGCAGTTGCAGCGGACGGTGGCGAGCGCCAGGCCGTCCGCCAGCTCGGCGAGGATCTCCGGGGCATGGTCGCGCAGGAACATCTCGCGGCAGCGCCCCTGCCAGCGCAGGTGGTTGACGTAGTAGACGTTGCCGAC
Organism: Thermoanaerobaculia bacterium; assembly: GCA_036403495.1. GTDB lineage: Bacteria > Acidobacteriota > Thermoanaerobaculia > Multivoradales > UBA5704 > DATARR01. The sequence goes on along the minus strand of DASWQX010000065.1, from coordinate 2,276 downwards.
CAGGTTGGTCTCTTCGAACCCCACCAGGTGGTGGTACTCGTAGGCCTTCAATGCGCGCTCTCGGCGAGGACGGCGAGTGCCGCCGGGCCCGCCAGCTCGCGGACCGGCGCGAGGAGAGTGCCGATGCGCAGATCGCCCGAGCGGAGGAGGAGCCAGCCGTCCTCCCCTCCGGCCTCCAGGATCAGCGGCGCGCCATGGGCGACCCCGGCCTTGACCAGGCTCTCGCCCGCCGCCCAGACGCGGGTGGCGGCGTCGCCGTAGCGCTCGCCCCGCTCGCGGGCGATCAGCGCGGCGAGCCGAGAGCGCTCGATACCCAGCAGGCCGAGCCAGACCTCCTCGGAGCGCTCGGCGACCTCCTGGAGATCGCAGCCGATCCTCCCCACCCCCGTCACCTCCAGCGTCAGACCGCCAGAGCGCGAGCGGGAGAGTCCTTCCTGATCGGGGGCACCGTCCGGACGGTGGCGGCGGGGAGCCTTCGGACCCTCTGGAGCGGGAGCCTCGCGTTCGAGCGAGACGCGGACGCCGGCGCCGGGGAAGAGCTCCTGGAGCCGCCGCTCGACGTGGGGTCCGAGCAGGGCGGCCGGCCAGGAGAGGGGTGGGGCGATGCGGTCGACGGCGCGCAGGGTCAAACCCTGCCAGCTCTCGCGGAGCCGGCCGTCGACCGTCCGCAGCTCGACGTCGTAGACGAACTCGTCGCCGTCGCGGCTCCGCTCGCGGGCGGCGAGGACGAGGGGGACGTCGGCCGCGAGGCCATGGCTGACCACCCGCTCGACCGCCGTCGGCAGCAGGGTCTTGTGCGGGATGCAGGCCTGGATGGCGTGGATGGCGGCGTCGCGCGCGCCGGGGTCGCCGAGCACCAGGCGGTCGGGGAGGTAGCGGCCGAACCAGACCGTGCTGCCGTCCGCCGAGATGTCCGCCAGGCATTCCGTGGCGCGCAGGCTGCGGTACCCGGTCAGGCGCTGGAAACGCCCCTGGTGGAAGAGGACGCCGCCGTAGAGGTCCCCCAGCGGATCGAGCGCGATGCGGCCGGGCGTTCCCGCGGCGGGGAAGGGGGCGAGCAGGCGCGGCCGGGCCTCGGCGTCGGCCGTCTGGCCGAAACGGCAGATGGCGCGGAAGTGGTCGGCGGCGAAGCCGGTGGAGGCATCGCGCAGCACGACCTCGACCGTGCCCGGCGCGCGCACCAGGGCGGCGACGCGGATCGTGGTCGAGCCCCCCACGGGGACCGCCACCGGGCGCTGGAAGACGACGTCCTCGAAGATCGGGATCTCGTCGGTGCGCAGGAGCGCCATGGCCGCCTGTGCCATCGCCTCCATGCCGAGCACGGCGGCGAACAGCGGCTCGCCGTGGAAGACGTGATCGGCGAGATGGGGATCGGAGTCGGCCGAGACCTCGGCGTCCACCACCAACTCCACCCCCGGCACGTGGACTCGCGGGGTCTCGAGATAGCGGAGCAGCGGCAGCTCGGCGCGCTCGACCTCCAGCGTCGAGGAGTCCCCGAAGCGGCCGGCGACCACGATCGCAACGGCGGGCTGCGGGCGGGAGATCAGCTCGCGGAGGAGGGCGACGCCGGTCCCCGTCGGGATCGGGGAGATCCCCTGCGCGATCAGGCTCTCCAGGGTGCCCAGCCGCTCGCCCATGCCGACGCCGGCCCACACCGACCATTCGAGCGCCAGGCAGCGGCAGTCCGGATAGCGCTGGGCGAAGCGCTCGGTCGCCCGCGCCAGCCACTCGTTGGCGAGGGCGTAGTCGGCCTCGCCGCGGAGTCCGATGCGGGCGATGATCGAGCCGAAGGTCACCAGCAGCCGCAGCCGGCGGGGATCGATCGCCGCCAGCACGTTGCGGAAGCCGGCCCCCTTGGGCGCGAAGGTGCGCAGGCAGGCCGCGCCGTCGAGGGAGGCGAGGCGGCGGGGGGAGTTGGTGCCGGCGCCGTGCAGGAAGGCGGTCACGGGGCCCAGCTCGGCCTCGGCGCGCTCGACCGCCGCGCGCACCGCCGGCCCGTCGGTGACGTCCGCCGGCAGGTAGAGCGCCTGGACGCCGGCGGCGGCGAAGCGTTCGAGGTTGGCCGCCAGCTCGGCGTCCTCCTCCGGCCGCGAGCGGCCGAGCAGGGCGAGGCGGACGCCGGTCGCGCGGGCGAGGTCGAGGGCGCACTCGGCGGCGATCCCCCGGCCGCCGCCGGTCACCAGGAGGACGTCCTGGGGCCCGAGCGGGATCTCCGCCGGCCCCTCGGCCGCGGGGAGGGGGCGGAGCACGGGGACGCGGCGGACCCCCGCGGAGTC
>DASWQX010000064.1:0-2696 GCA_036403495.1 Thermoanaerobaculia bacterium | reverse complement strand
GAACGTCCTCGACCGCTCGGGAGCGCCGGGGGGCGTCAACGCCGCGGCGGCCGACCGGGTCGCCCTCTGCCGCCGCATCGTCGAGGTCAGCAGGAGATTCGAGGCGCCGGGGAACCGCATCCGAGTGGTGGGGGCGCCGATGGCCGAGTCGCTGCTCGGCCTCCACATCCTCCGGGACCTGGTGATCCTCCTGCCGCTGTCGATGGCCGTCATCTGTTTCATGCTCTGGCTCGGCTGCCGGCGCATGGCGGGGGTCTGGCAGGGGATGACCCAGCTCACCGCCGCCCAGATCTTCACCTTCGGAGTCATGGGATGGCTCAACGTGCCGGTCTACCTGACCACGGCCGTGCTGCCGGTCATCCTGACCACCCTGGCGCTCGCCGACGAGATCCACCTCTTCTGGCGCTACCAGCAGATCCTGGGGCCGGTGCCCACCGAGGCCGACCAGCACCACCCCGAGGCGGTGCGGGTGCTGCTGTCACAGATGAGCCGGCCGAACGTGCTGTCCACCATCACGACGGTGATCGGATTTCTCTCCTTCCTCTCCACGCCGCTGGTGGCTGTCAGCACCTTCGGGGCGTTCGCCGGCCTCGGCCTCGTCTTCTGCGTCTTCTGGTCGCAGATGGTGGGGCCGGCGATCCTCTCGCTGCTCCCCCCCTCGGCGCTGCGGCGGCCGGTGGGGACGAGCGCCGAGCCCTCGGACCGCTTCCGCCGCGCCTTCACCCCGCTCTTCCGCTCGCCGCGGCGGACCCTGGGCGTCCTCGCCGTCGCCACGGTCCTGGTGAGCCTGGGGATCGGCCGGCTGGAGGTGCAGGACTCCTGGATCGGCGGCTTCGCGAAGTCGAGCGAGTTCCGCAAGGACACCAACGCGGTCAACCGCCTATTCAACGGCACTCACCTGCTGCAGGTGCAGCTCGATCTCTCGGGCTGGAAGGGGAAGCTCGGCGAGGTCTACGAAGGCGTGCCGGGGCCGCTCCTCGATCCCGCGACCCTGCGGGCGATCGGCGGTTTCGAGGACTACCTGCGGCGCCAGCCGCGCGTCGGCGGCGTCCTCGGTCCGGCCTCGCAACTGGCGACCGTCTCCTTCCTGCGCCACGCCCGCGACCCCAAGCGGCTGAGCATCCCCAACTCGGCGGATCAGGTCGCGGACCTCGTCCACTGGTTCGACGTGGTGCGCAGCCCGCCGCGCCGCCGGGAGGTGATCGACGACGCCAACCGGCAGGGGGTGGTCACCCTGTTCATCAAGGACCCGGATTACAAGCAGGTGGCGGCGCTGATGGCCGCCGCCCGCCGCTACACCCGCGAGCACCTGGCGCCGCTGGGGGTGCGCATCGGCTTCGCCGGCGACATCGCGGTGAGCCAGGCGATGATCCCCGCGATCGTGCAGACCCAGGTCTACTCGCAGCCGCTCTCCCAGCTCGGCTGCTGGCTGGTGGTGACGATCCTCTACCGCTCCCTCTGGGTGGGCTTCCTGATCGCCCTGCCGTCGTCGATCGCCGTCGCCTGGATGCTTGGGATCATGGGCTGGTCGGGCATTCCGCTCGGGGTGGCGACGGCGATGTTCTGCGCCATCACGCTCGGCGTGGGGATCGACTACGGCCTGCACCTCTATGAGGTTTTCCTGCGCCTCAAAAGGGAGGGCTTCGGGCGCGATTCGGCGGTCGAGGCGATCGCCGAGTGCGGGCCGGCGATCGTGGCGGACACCGCGGCCATCGCGCTCGGCTTCGGCATTCTCGCCATCTCGCAGGTCCCCTCGAACGCCCGCCTCGGCCTGATGGTGGCCGGCGCGCTGGTGGTGGGCTGCGCCCTCACCCTGGTCGGCCTCGGCACCCTGCTCGACCGCTCGGTCCGCGATCTGGAGGTATCCGCCGAGCACGACGAGAAGATCGCCGTGTGATAGAACTTCGCCTCGCATGACGCGACAGCAGAAAGCGGATCGCATCGGCGAGATCCTCGACGCGCTCTTCCCCACGGTGGACATCCCGCTGGCGCACCGGGACCCCTTCACCCTCCTGGTCGCGGTGGTCCTCTCCGCCCAGACCACCGACAAGCTGGTCAACGAGGTCACCCCCGCCCTCTTCGCCCGCGCCGAAACGCCTGAAAAGATGGCGGCCCTGCCGGTCGAGGAGATCCGCGTCCTGATCCGCCGCATCGGCCTCTCCGGCGGCAAGGCGAAGAACCTCCAGCGCCTCTCGGAGATCCTGGTGGAGAAGCACGGCGGCCAGGTGCCGCGGACGATGGCGGAGCTCGAGGAGCTCCCCGGCGTCGGCCACAAGACAGCCTCGGTGGTGATGTCGCAAGCCTTCGCCCAGCCGGCTTTCGCGGTGGACACCCACATCCACCGCCTGGCCGCGCGCTGGGGATTGTCCAGCGGCAGGAACGTGGTCGAGACCGAGCGCGACCTCAAGCGCCTCTGTCCCGAGGAGGACTGGGGCAAGGTCCACCTCCAGATCATCTACTTCGGCCGCCAGTACTGCCCGGCGCTCTACCACGACCTGGACGCCTGCCCGATCTGCTCGTGGGCGGCGAGCAAGAAGCGGAAGGAGGAGGAGCGGCGGCGGAATGTGGCGGTGCGGAAACGCCCCCTCGCCTCCTCGGATCTGCCTGGCAGAAAGGCCAAGGCAAGGACGTAAAGGACGGCAGGGACATCAAGGACATGAACTAAGCCGAGACTGGTGGCTTCTTCGTCCTTTACG
>DASWQX010000063.1:0-7440 GCA_036403495.1 Thermoanaerobaculia bacterium | reverse complement strand
TCCGCCTCGCCGCGCGGCACCTTCCTCTTCCTGCCGGGCGTGAACGAGGGAGTGGACCCCATCCCCTTCACGAACGCGGCCGCCAATGCCGGCCTCGCGACCGTCCTCCCCACGGTCATCGCGGTGCAGCCGTCCGACCTGCCCCAGGGCGCGACCCTGGACGTCGAGGTCCTCGGCGGCCTGACGAACTTCCGCCCATCGAGCACGGTCTCTCTCGGCAGCGGCATCGCCGTCAATTCGGTCCAGGTGCTCTCACCCAGCGGCCTCCGGCTCAACATCACCGTCTCTCCCGGGGCTGCGACAAGCTTCCGGGATGTCAAAGTCATGACCTCCCTGGGTGCCGGCGTCGTCGAAGAGGCTGGAGGCACGGGACAGGTCAGGGTGGTGACCAACTCCGGCCAGCCCGCGCTGGTCAGCGTTCAACCACGGTTCCTGGCCCGGCGCACCACCGTCGATCTGATGATCGCCGGGACCAACACCACCTTCGCGACGCCGGCCACGGTCACGATCGATGGAGTCACCGTCGAGTCGGTGACGGTGGTCTCCCCCACCTCGCTCCGCGCCCGGGTCACGGTTCCGGACACCGCGGGTCTCGGTTTCCAGACGCTGACGGTCACCAACGGTGCCACCGAGGTGACCTTGCCACAGGCGCTCTCCATCGTCGACGAGATCGGCTCGGGAGCCGGCCTCCCGGCGATCGCTCTCATCGCACCCGCTAGCGGAGTCCGGGGCGCGACCGTGACCGTGCAGATCACGGGAACCAACACCCATTTCGTCGACGGCGTCACGGCGGCACAGGTGAGCGGGACGGGAGTCTCCGTGCTCTCGACGACCGTAACCTCCCCGACTCAGGCGTCCGTCCAGTTGCACCTGGACCCCGGCGCGGCTCTCGGCTACCGGGATCTCACCCTGGTCACGGGGGGTGAGACCGCCGTCGAGCTCAACGGCTTCCTGGTCGAAGGGGGAGTACCCGGCGCCGAGATCCCCACGCTCGGCGAGCTCGGGCTTCTCCTGCTCGCGCTTGGGCTGGCGGCCGCCAGCCTCCTCGTGCTCCGGCGTCAGCGCCGGGCGTAGCTCTTCGGGAGCGGGCACCCGGCTCGTCCGCGGGTGCCCCTCGTCCCTTCCCGCGGCCTCTCGCCTCGGGATGTCCCCTCTCCGCCCAGCAGGCAGCTCGAGACAGGTTAAGATCCTTGCCGGAGCCTTGGGAGAAGGTCTGTTTTTCTCCGCCGAAGGAATGACCCGTCAAGAAAGGAGGAGGGACCACGAATGCGACTGGCCCTGGCCAATCTCAAGGGAGGCGTCGGCAAGACGACCACGGCGGTGAACCTCGCCGCCGCCTTCGCCCGCAGCGGCCTGTCGGCGCTGCTGATCGACCTCGATCCGCAAGCTTCGGCGACCTTCTCGCTGGGCGTCGGGCGCGACCAGGTCGAGACCTCCTCGGCGGAGGTCCTCGCCGGCAAGGCCGAGGCCGCCGAAGCGATCGTGGAGACCGCGGTCGACAGCCTCTTCCTGCTCCCCGGCTCGCTGCGGCTGGCCGGCCTGGACGTCACCCTCGCCCGCAAGCAGGAGCCCGAGAAGCTGCTCAAGAAGGCCCTCAACCCGATCCGCCGCCGCTATGACGTCTTCGTGATCGACAGCCCTCCAGGGCTCTCCCTGCTCACCGTCAACGCCCTCGCCGCCGCCGAGGCGTTCATCGTCCCGGTCTCCCCGCACCGGCTGGACACCGAGGCGCTCTCGGGCTTCCTCTCGCTGGTCGAGTCCACCCGCGACCGCCTCGGCCGCAAGGCCGAGCTCCTCGGCCTCCTCCTCACCCTGGTCGACCACCGCACCCAGGTCACCGACGACGTCGTCACCGCCGTCCGCAAGGAGTACGGCTCGCGGGTGTTCCGCACCGAAATCCCGATCAACGTCCGCCTCGCCGAAGCGCCCGCCCAGGGGCGCCCGATCTTCGACACCGAGAGCTGGTCGACCGGCGCCGCCGCCTACGGCCAACTCGGCGGCGAAGTGATCCGGCGGGCGCGCAAGGCGGGGCTGCTGTAGGGGTTGAGGGCGACCGCGGGTCGCCCCGCCCCCACTACCGCTTCTCCGCCGTCACCATCAGCCCCTTGTTGGGCTCATAGTAATAGGCGTTGCGCACTGGCCGCACCTCGTCCTGGGCGATCTTGAGATTCGCCTTCTGGGCGACCGTCGCCAGCCCCGTCTTCAGGATCACCAGTGCCAGATCCTGGCCGGCGCAGGCGTGGATGCCGACTCCGAACGGGCTCCAGACCTCCGCCGGGATCGACTTGCCCAGGAAGTGGCTGGGATCGAAGCTCTTGGGGTTCGGGAACAGGTCCTCGCGCATCGACAGCGCCGGATAGCAGATGGCGACCAGGGTGCCCGGAGGGAGCTCGTAGCCACCGAGCGCGAACGGCTGCTTCACCCGCCGCACGCTGGTGGCGAGGTTCGTGGGACGCCGGCGCAGCCCCTCGTAGACCACGGCGTCGAGATAGGGGAGCTTCGCCAGGTGCTCGGCCCGGATGCCGCCCTCCCCCGCCGCTTCGCTGAGCTCCTGGCGCAGCCGCGCCAGCACCGGCGGGTTCGCCACCAGCTCGCCCATCGTCCAGGTCATCGAGTCGCCGGTCAGCTCGTGCCCCTGGAAGAGCAGGTCGAGGATCTCGGCGCGGATCTCGTCCGGCGGGATCCGGCTGCCGTCCGCCAAGCGCGCCCGGGCCATCGAGAGCACGAGATCGATCGCCTCCGGCCGGTCGACCGCGGCCATCCGCTCCTGGATCTCCGCCGAGAACACCCGCATCACCTCGCGCTGGCGCTTCTGCACCTTCCGCCAGGGGCTGCCGGGGAAGTTGAACTGCAGGCTGGGATGCGAGACCGTCGGGTTGCGCAGCCCCTTGAACGAGAAGTCCTCGTAGAGATCGGCGAGCTGGCGCACCTTGTCCGGATCGGCGCCGCCGAAGAACACCTTGATCAGGGATTCCAGCGCCACCTTCTGCAGCTCCAGCACCAGCGGGAACGGCTTGCCGGCCGGCCAGCCGGCGATCCGCCGCTCCGCGATCCGGCGGAAGTCGTCGACGTGGCGCAGGCTTCCTTGCGCGCTGAGATGGGGGCAGGTAACATCCCGGCGCTCCCGGTGGGCAGCTCCGTCGAGATGGGACGTCGCGCCGCGGCCGAGCACGTGGGCGAGGCTGAAGCCCTCGATGTCGCCGCCGGCCAGAACCTCGGGCGGCGCCGCGAGCATCGCCTTGACGAGGTCCGGCGAGCAGACGTAGACCCAGTTGCCGAGCCCCGGGATCCGCGTCGCGAAAATGTCTCCGCACTCGCGGTACGCTTCTTCGTAGAACTGCATCGTGTTCCTGGCGAACCGCAGCGAGTTCGCAACTAGCGATCCCGCGGGGCGGGGGATTTCCGACGACGGTTTCATCTAGCCTCCTCCTGAAAAGATGGCCCCGACTACGGCCAGAAGATAGAGTGCCGTGCATGAGCCGAAAGCGGACCCAGAAGCCCAGACCCGACGTGACGCCATGAGCTACCAGCGCCCCACGCGGTTCCTCAACCGCGACTTCCTGCTCCTCTGGCAGGGGCAGTTCGTCAGCATGCTGGGCTCACAGGCCTTCTCGGTCGCGATGATCTTCTGGATCAAGCGCCAGACCGACTCGGCGTCGCTGCTCGGGCTCGGGATGCTCTCACAGTGGGTGCCGGCGGTCCTCCTCGGCCCCTTCGGCGGCACCCTGGCCGACCGCATGTCGCGGCGGGCGATCCTGATCGGGGCCGACCTCGTGCGCGGCTTGGCGGCGATCGCTCTGGCCGGCCTGGTGCTCTACGATCCGGGGCGCTCGGGGACGATCCTGATCGGGCTGCTGATCCTCTCCGCCGTGATGGGAGTGGGCGACGCCTTCTTCCGGCCGGCGATCAGCGCCTCCATCCCCGACCTGGTGCCGGAGGAGGACGTCACCCGCGCCAACTCGGCGAATCGCCTGGCACTCGACGTCTCGACTTTCGTGGGCCAGGGGCTGGGGGGCGTGCTCTTCCGCGTCATCGGCCCCGGCATCCTCTTTCTCGTCGACGGCATCACCTACGTCTTCTCGGCCATCGCCGAGGCCTTCGTGCGGTTTCCGCCGCCGCCCCCCGTGCCCAGGACGGTCGGCTGGCGTCAGGCCGGCGCCGACTACTGGCGCGAGCTCAAGGCGGGCCTCCGCTATGTGGCGGGCCGCAAGGGGCTGCGCTACCTGCTCTTCCTGTCGCCGCTCGAGAGCTTCTTCATCATCACCATCGTGGTGCTCCTCCCCTTCTTCATCGAGGACTTCCTGCACGTGAAGCCCGACTGGTACGGCTTCATGGTGGCGGCCTTCGGCGCCGGCTCGTTCCTCGGCAGCATCACCGCCGGAGCCACCAACATGACGGGGCGGAAACGGGCCGTGGCCTTCCTGATCTGCGCGCTGGGCATGGGCCCGGCCGCGGTCGCCTTCGGCTTCGTCCGCACCCCCTGGCCGGCGATGGGCCTCCTCTTCGCGGCGGGCCTGATGGCCGGTTTCAACACCATCCACTCGCTGAGCCTGGCGCAGCTCACCACGCCCCCCGAGATGCGCGGGCGCGTCCTCGGCCTCTTCGAGACCCTCGGCCTCAGCACCATGCCGCTGGCCGCCGGCACCGCCGGCATCGTCGCCGACCTCCTCCACCGCAACATCCCCCTGGTCTACTGGGGCTGCGGCGTCGGCCTCGCCGCCGTGGCGCTGCTCCAGCTCACCAAGCGGGAAGTCCGCGAGTTCCTGGCCTTCGAGCCGGGGCCGGACGCGGCAGTGATCTCTGTGGACGCTGAGCCCACGCCGAGCGTATAAACAGACGGTTTGCGCCGGCTGAGGGGTCACGGAACGCCGCGTTCTGAGCCCCTGAGCTCGACGCCAGGGCTTCTGCCGGACGCTTTGCCCGATTCGTCCGGAGGTTTCCCCTAATGCGCTGAGCCTTCCCCCGAATCTCCGGAGCGTCTCCCCGATTTCCGGATGCCCTGGCCCCAACGCGCGCGAGGGCCGCCCCAACCGGCGGGAGATCTCCCCCATCGGCCGGGCCCGTTCCCCGAATGGCTGGAGGCTTCCCCCAATTCGGCAGACGCTTCCCCCCATTTCGCCGGACCTCTCCCCCAATCGGCTGGACCTTCGCCCTAATCTCCGCGAGGCTTGCCCTCTGGGTACAGGTCATCCAGGCCACGGTCTGGACATTGTTGAGATGGGACGGATTGTGCTGAAGAGGGGGCGGTGTGGCTTGGCAGGGATGCAATGCACGGCCGTCAAGTGCGCTGGGAGACCACCCAGTTCTCGATGAAAAGCCCTGGGACGCGCGAGAATTCGTCGACGTTGGCGGTCACCAAAGTGAGATCGAGCGCCAATGCATGAGCCGCGATCAGCAGATCGTTCGATCCGATCGGCTGGCCCTTGCGGCTGAGATGAGCCCGGATCTCGGCATAATGGCGATCCGCTCCTCCGTCGAGCGGCAGGACTTCGAGACCCTCCAGGGTCTGATCGACACGCTCCGCGAGCCGAGCGGAGCCCTTCTTGGCTGCACCATAGCGAAGCTCACAGGCAACGATGATGCTCGTGCAGACCGTGGCCACGCCAACCACGGCGAGCCTCTTGGTCACCGAGCCATTGGGGTTCCGGATGAAATCTGAAAGTGTGTTGGCATCCACCAGGTAACGATAACCGGCCATCTTCAGAGGTCCACGTCCCTGAGCGGCGGGAGCTCATCATCATTGATGTCGGGAAGCTCTTCGTCGAGAGGCTCCCACGAGGCGGCGAGCTCCAACAGATTCGGCTTTCGAACCGGCTCTACGATCAGCCGGTTCCCTTCCTTGCGGAGAAGTGCTTCATGGCCAGGAAGCTCGAGATCTCGGGGGATGCGCACGGCTTGATTGCGTCCATTGCGAAACAGGGCCACGATCCGTTCGTTTTCCACAGGCATCCTCCCGGCCGCCGGAGCGGCCTATGCATCGGTATATGCTAGCATGAAGCGTCCACCTTGGACAGCGTCTCTCCTGCGCGCCAGTCGAGGAGGGGTTCGCGGTTAAGACATCCAACGGATCTGCATTTCCGAGCCGCCGGCCCGCCCGAATCCAGTCACCAGAATCACGCTCTTTCGTGCGTCTGCGCCGGGCGCACGGCTGGCGGCCGGAGGGTGGTAGTCTCTCGCAGTGGATCATCGACTACGGCGGGAGATCGGCCTTGCCTCCGCCGGAGGGGCGATTAGCCTCTGCGGCGTGGGGGGCGGAATGACCGGCTACCTCAATCCGGTGCTGGGTTGGACGTTTTTCGTAGTTGGTGGAGTTCTCTTTGTCGCTTCGCTGGTAGCCATAGGCTGGCCATGGTTGAGCCGCCTCGGCGCATGGCGTAGTCGACGGCTCAAGGTCGAGCCTTTTCTTCATCACCTTACCGACCTCTATCCCGCTCGACCAGGGCGGGCGACTCTAATGATTGAGGCAGGCCTAGAGAGACGCGCCTATTCGCTCCTCAGAGTCAGGAATGAAGGAAGGCGGGACCTACGCCACGTTGTGCCGGTTTGCACAGTCACCGCCACAGGGGACAGAATGCCATGTTTCTGGTCCAATGATAACGACGGCCGGTTCACGCCAGGGGGCGGACCTTCCGCCGACCTTGAAGTCTGGCATGATCGCGCCCTAGTTTTCGCGCAGGCATTCGGTAAGGAGAAGCTTTGGGCCCGGCTTCCCGCCGACCAATCGATCATGATGGATATGCCTGCTTTTCGTGAACGGGTGATCGCAGAAAGGAATCGAGAGGCGCGGCTTATTTCCAGGGCGGGCGAGATCCTGGACCTCGATGAAACGCTCGGCATTACACTGACGTTCCGCGCCGAGCGTTTCACCGAGACTGTGCAGCTAGAGCTAAGCTTTGGGGCGGATGGCCCCACCGTCTCGCTTGTCACCGAGTACGCTGCGGCTGTCATGAGATCCTCAAGAGGCCAGGGCTTCCGAGCCGAATGAGGTGCCAGCCAATGATACCCTTGCGGTACATGAAGAGCCGAAACAAGAGTACCGAGTTGAAGCGCTTTACCGAGACGAACCTCGCCCGCGAGGTGAGCTACCTCCATGAGGATGAGGCGCTCGCCCCCGCCGATCTAGCAAGGAAGGAGCGGGTGTCCAAAGCGGAGATCATCCGCCTGACAAGATGTAACAGCCAGGAATTGCCAACATGAAACGATGGCGTAAATCACCCAAGCAAAATAAACCGAGATCGAAAACGGCTTCCCAAGAATCTCCCATCAAACCTATAGCCAAACAAAATGCAAAGCGGGCATGGCGCGAAAGCTCGCTTGCTGTCCTTGGAATAACTATAACAATAATTTCAATTGTGGTTACGGCCGGAAGCTTACTAATGCCGGAAAGACAAGCCAAGAAGGAAGATTCCAAAAAAATAATAGCTAGCGCTGATGCGTTAT
>DASWQX010000062.1:0-5193 GCA_036403495.1 Thermoanaerobaculia bacterium | reverse complement strand
AACCGGCTGCGGCGTCGCCGGCGCCTGGGGCGCCTCGGCCAGGGCCGCCGCCACGGCGAGGAGCGCGCAGAGGGCCATCAGCAGAAAGATCCGAGTACAGGAAGACTGCGGGGTCGAGCTGGATGTGCGCATGTCGGAATCCTCCATCGGTTAGATCGTTCACTAAAAGAGGTGCCCGGCGGGAGGGTGGGCGGGACTGTGAGGCGTCCTGAGCCGGCATTCCTACAGATAGCTCTGAAGATTCCGGACGGTGTTCCGCATCTCGTCGGCGGAAACGCTCTCGATGAGACGACAGGTCTGACGGAGCAATTCTCCCGTCTGCCGAATGCTGAACTGTCGAGAGAGGATGATCCCGGCGTGACTCCGGCCGGCGTCGTGCCAGCGGCGAGCCAGGGCAATGAAGTCTTTTTGATTATAGGTCAGGAGGGTCCAGCCCCGGCTGGCCGCGAAGGCGAGTTGCTCTTCATCGGACCATCCGGTCGTTTCCGCCTTCAGAGCGCTCTCCGCCTCGTAGCCTCTCTCTCGAAGCAGCGAGGCCAGACGATCGGTGACGTCCTCGTCCGTATAGAGGAAGACGTACAGCCGGTCGGCCCCGATCATCAGGGCTTTTTCGGGAAGCGAATCACGCCGTCGTCACCCAGAACGGCACCGGTATCGGCGAGGACCGATTCCAGGGAGTTGTCCGCGATCTCGGCTTCGATCTCCGCTTGATGATCGAGGTAGAAGCCGATCGCGTCGTCGATCGCGAGAGGGGTGAGATGCGGATAGGTCTCGCGGATCTCACTGACCGGTTCGCCCTGGCGGTAGAGCTCGGCGATCGTGCGGACCGAGATCCGGCTGTCGAGGATCCGCGGACGTCCGCCGCAGACCCCCGGGGTCTGGACGATGTAGGGGTGATCCCCCTGCACGGGCTTGAGGCTTCTGGAGGTGGTCGGACTCATTTCGCGATTGGCTCCCGAGGAAGTAATATAGCATGCCAAGCCGCGACCAGCGGAGGTCTATGCAATCACGTCTCATAAGAATCGGGCTCAAGGGCAAGGTCGACGGCAACCGCTTTGTCATCTGTGCTAGCAGTCACCCTCGGGCAGGCTGGGAGGATGCCTTTGAGGCCATGGTACGCCGGGGCGACGATGCTCTCCTGGATGGTGACGAGCTCCCGCCGACCCAGTGGGACGAGGGAAGGTGGGAGTGGCCGTAGAGTGGGCGGACAGGGAGCCAGGGGCGCTGGCGGGAGGGGCGGGCGAAGAGGTCTTCTTTTCGCGAGAAGTATGACATGAGCAATCTAGTGGGAGAAAAAGGCCAAGTCGTTATCAAAAAGCACCTCCGGAAGGCGCTTGGCGTACAGCCGGGTTTTGTCACCGTTCAGACCCTGGTCGACGACCATGTCGAGATCCGCTTCTACCCTCCAGAGCACAATCGTTCCCTGCGGGGGGCCTTGAAGAAATATGCGACGCGCATCGTCACGACCGGCGAGCTCCGGGAGGCCCGTGAGAAGGCTTGGGACGAGGCGGTGACCGTGGACTGGAACCGGGAGGGAAAGGAGCGTTGAGCCCTGCGGTCACGCTCCTGGACACGAATTATGTGGTGCGCTACCTCACGGACAGCACACCCGAGATGGCGGCGAAGGCGGCTTCCCCTCGGAAGGCATCACGCTCCTCGGCACCGCCGAGCCAGCCTGAGCCGGAGCCCCCCTTGACGACTCCGCTACAATAGCCGCTCTTTGCCCGCCTCCCCACCCCGGGGGGCGCGGCGCGCGAGGAATCTTCCTGATGAGCGACAAGCGTTTCCCGGACGTTCCGGGTGGATATCCCTTCCCGCGGCTCGAGCTGCAGGTGCTGGAGCGGTGGAAGGAGCGGGGGATCTTCGAGAAGAGCCTCGCCAAGCCCTCTCCCGAGGGGGAGTTCGTCTTCTTCGAGGGACCTCCCACCGCCAACAACGTGCCGCATGTGGGCCACGTCGTCACCCGCGTGGTGAAAGACCTCTTTCCCCGCTACCGCACGATGCGTGGCTACCACGTGGCGCGCAAGGCGGGGTGGGACACCCACGGGCTCGCCGTCGAGATCGAGGTCGAGAAGCGCCTCGGGTTCTCCGGCAAGCAGCAGATCGAAGCCTACGGCATCGCCGAGTTCAACCAGGCGTGCCTCGACAGCGTCCACACCTACGAGCGGCAGTGGCGCGCGATGACCGAGCGGATCGGCTACTGGCTCGACCTCGATCACCCCTACCTCACCTACTCGAATACCTACATCGAGTCGGTCTGGTGGGCCCTCTCCGAGCTCGCCGCGCGCGGCCTGCTCAACGAGGGGTACAAGATCCAGCCCTACTGCGCCCGCTGCGGCACCACCCTGTCGAGCCACGAGGTGGCGCAGAACTACAAGGACGCCGACGATCCGTCGATCTGGACCCTCTTCCACGCGCGCTCCGGACAGTCGATCCCGACGACGACCGAGGGCGAGAGCTGGGACACCGGCGACAACTTCTATCTCGTCGCCTGGACGACCACCCCGTGGACTACGATCGCCAACGTCGGCCTTGCCGTGCATCCCGACCTGACCTATAAGCTGGTCGAGCATCCGGGGAAGCCCGGCGACCTGATCCTGCTCGGCGAGGACCTCGGCACCGCCGTGCCGGTAGTCATCGAGGAGGAGGGGAAGCGCAAGCAGATCGACCTGCGCGACGCGCCGGCGCTGGCGCGCTTCCGCGGCCGGGATCTCGAAGGCGTGCTCTACGACCGCCTCTACACCTTCTTCGAGCCGGACGTTCCGGGCCAAGTGGTGCTCGGCGACTATGTGACGTCGACCGACGGCACCGGCCTCGTCCATACCGCCCCGCCGTTCGGCGAGGACGACTATCAGACCGGCAGCCGCTACGGCCTGCCGATGATCCTGTCGGTGGACGGCGAAGGCAAGATGATCCCGGGGACCGGCGCGTTCGAAGGGCTCTGGTTCAAGGACGCCGACGCCAAGATCATCCAGGAGCTCAAGAGCCGCGGCCTGATGCTGCACAACGACCGCTACCGCCACAGCTACCCCTTCTGCTGGCGCTGCGACCGGCCGCTGCTCTATTACGCCACCACGAGCTGGTTCATCCGCACCACCCAGGTGAAGGACGCGCTGGTGGCGAAGAACCGCACCATCCACTGGCACCCCGAGCACATCGGCGAGGGGCGGTTCGGCAACTGGCTGGAGAACGTGGTGGATTGGGCGCTGTCGCGCCGCCGCTACTGGGGCACGCCGCTGCCCATCTGGCGCTGCGAGGAGTGCCGGCATCTGAAAGTGATCGGTTCGTACGAAGAGCTGTTCAAGGTCTCCGGAAAGGACAGGCCGGCGGACCTCTACGACGCGGCGCAGTTCAATCCGCACCGGCCGTTCATCGACGAGATCGCTTGGCCCTGTGCCGAGTGCGGCAAGGGGACGATGAAGAGGGTCGAGGAGGTGATCGACGCCTGGTTCGATTCCGGCGCCATGCCTTTCGCTCAGCATCACTATCCGTTCGAGAACCGCGATCTGATTGATGACCGCAAGCAGTTCCCGGCCGATTACATCTCCGAGGCCGTGGACCAGACGCGCGGCTGGTTCTACACCCTGCACGCGCTGGCGGTGCTGCTGTTCGATTCGGTGGCCTACGAGAACTGCATCGTGCTCGGGCACGTCAACGACGAGCAGGGGCGAAAGATGTCGAAGCGGCTCGGCAACGTCGTCGAGCCGATGGCGGTGATCGCCGAGACCGGGGCGGACGCGCTGCGCTGGTACTTCTGCGTCAACAACCCCGAGGTGCCGTCGCGCTTCTCGGCCAAGCTGGTGCGCGAGGCGGCGCAGAAGTTCCTGCTGCCGCTCTGGAACGCGCTGTCGTTCTTCACCATCTACGCCAATCTCGATGGCTGGCGCCCGGGGCTCGACGGCTGGCGGCCGGGCGCGGAATCAAGCGTGCCCTTCGCATCGCGGCCGGCGCTCGACCGCTGGATCCTGCTGCGGCTCGACCGGCTGACCGCGGAGATCTCGGCGCGCCTCGACGGCTACGACCTGACGCCGGCGGCGCGGGCGATCGAGCAGTTCCTCGACGACCTGACCAACTGGTACATCCGCCGCAGCCGGTCGCGGTTCTGGGCGTCCAATGAAGGAGAGAAGGATTCGGAAGACAATGCGGCCAAGGCGAGCGCCTACGAGGCGCTCTACGAGGTGCTCACCACGCTCTCGCGGCTGATCGCGCCGTTCACGCCATTCGTCGCCGAGGTGCTCCACGGCCATCTGATCGGCAGCCAGCGGGACGACGCGGCGGAGAGCGTCCATCTGGAGACGTGGCCGTCGCCGCCTTCCGATCGCCGGGACGAGCCGCTGGAGAAGGGGATGGCGGCCGTGCAGCGCATCGTCGGTCTTGGCCACGCGGCGCGGAACCTGCACGCCCTGAAGACCCGGCAGCCGCTCCCTGCGGTGACGCTGGTGACCGCCGACGAGGCCATGCCGCGGCTGGTCGAGCCCTACCTCGACATCCTCCGTGACGAGCTGAACGTCAAGGAGGTCCGCTGGGCCGCCGACCGCACGGTCTACGTCCACCACGAGGTGAAGCCGATCTTCCCCAAGACCGGCCCGCGCTTCGGCAAGCGGATGCCCGAGGTCAAGAAGGCGCTCGACGCCGCGGACGGCGACGCCCTCGCCGCCGAGCTCGAAAAAGCGGGGAAGATCACCATCCAGCTCGCTGGCGGTCCCGAGGTTCTCGCGGCCGAGGAGGTCGAGGTGCGGCTGGTCGAGCGCGAAGGCACGGCGACGCAGGGCGACCGCGAGCTGCTGGTGGCGCTCGCCACCGAGGTGACGCCGGAGCTGGAGGCCGAGGGGCTGGCGCGCGAGTTCGTGCACCTCGTGCAGCAGGAGCGGAAGAAGCTGGATCTCGACTACGCCGACCGCATCCGGATCGCCTTCAAGGCCGATCCCGAGATGGCGGCGGCGGTGGCGGCGCACAGGGAATGGATCCAGGGCGAGACCCTGGCGGTCGAGATCATCGCCGACGGCGTGGCCGCCGAGACGAGCCTGACGATCGAGCGCGTCTGAGACGAAGGATTTGGGATGTTTGTGGCCTGCGAACCTCACCCTCGGTCCCTCTCCTAAAGGAGAGGGAGGGCCTGACGGGGGCCGCATCGCAGTCGTCCCCCTTCTCCTTCAGGAGAAGGGGATAGGGGATGAGGTCGCAGGCCACGGA
>DASWQX010000061.1:0-4769 GCA_036403495.1 Thermoanaerobaculia bacterium | reverse complement strand
CGCAGAGCTCTCCGTTCTCTCGATACCCTCGCTGAGTACATCGCCCAGGATAGGCCTCTGGCGGCCGAGCGGATGGTCGAGCGCATCCGCGACACCGTCGATCTCTTGACGACAAATCCGATCTCGGACGGGCGGGACGGGTCCATGGCACCCGCCCGCACCGGGCATTTCGTGCCGCGTTCCCCCGATTTCGTGTCCTCCGAAGGAGTCTTCGCGAGACTTGAAGACCTCTCGGCGCCGCGTTTCCCGTCCGTCGCGTTCGATTCCCTCCTCTTCGAGCGATCCGAAGGGGAGAACGAGCCGCCTGAGGCCTCTTTCGAGAGATGTTTCCTTCCCTCCGGACGTCATTCCCTGTCGTTCGCGTCGTCCGAAGGCCCCTTCGTGTGGCATTCCCTGGAGAGAACGTCATCCGAAGAGGGGGGACTGTCGTCCGAAGGACTCTCCGGATGACGTTACCGGGACCTCGGGTGATCCGAAGGAGAGGGAATGTCTCGCGAAGGAGCCTTCGGACGACGCGAACGACATGGAACGTCATCCGAGCTCCCCTTCGGATAAGACCTTTCCGGCGCCTCGCCGGGGTCGCGGGAGGCGGTGGGCCCTGCCACGCCTTGGGGAGCTGTCCGCCGCCCTCGACGCAGGCCTGCTCGGACGGCAGTTGTCCGACCGACCCGGTTATCTGCTGAGTCGCGGCGACGCTCAGCGCCCCCGTTCCACCCGGAAGGGAATCTCGCTGGCGGCGTGCCCGCCAGCGGGCGTGGCCTCCAGGCGTAGGCGGTAGTCCCCCGGCGCGAGCTGGTCCGAGTAGAGGCCGAGGACCAGCTCGTCGTTGGCGGTCGGGCGGAGCCCTTCACCGCGCCAGACGGTGCGGCCGTCGCGGTCCAGCAGGGTGGCGCGCCAGGTCTCCGGCCCAGCCTCGGGAGTCTCGATCGAGAGGACGATCCACTTCGGCCGGGGACCGACGGTCACCCGGTTGGTCCGCTCGCCGCCGCCGCGGATCAGGCCGAGGGAGAAGATGGCTGTATTCACCTGCGGGTGGGTGAGCTCCGCGAGCCGGCGCGCCAGGTCTTCTTCCTTCCGGAGCTCCGCCTGGAGCTGGCCTTCCAGGCGGCGCCGCTCCGCTGCGAGCCGGTCCCGCTCGGAGGCGAGCTCCGGCGGCTCGGCGACGGCCGACGGCGTCCGGACAGGCTTTGCCGCCGCGGCGCGGGCCTGGACCAGCTCCCGCCGGAGCCGCCCCTGCTCGACCAGCAGCCAGGCCGGGAAGACGAGGGCGAGCAGCAGCAGGGCGGCGAGGCCGAGCCGCGCGGCGCGTTCGTGGCGCGCCAGCCAGGCGATCAGGCCGACCCCCAGGGCGGCACGGGTCCGGTCTTCCGCCGCCATCGCCTGGAACGAGCCCCTGAGGTCTTCCGCCGCGGCCACCCGCTCACGGCACTCACGACACTCGATCAGGTGCTCCTCGAAGCGGGCTTCTTCTTCGGACGGGAGCTGGCCGGCCGCATAAAGCTCGGCGATGTTCTCCTCATCGATTCGCTGATGATCCATGGCTTCCTCCCTACCCTTCCCCAGAACCGGCCAAGACCCTCTCGCAGAGGAGTTGATAGCGCCGGCGGGCGCGGAAGAGGACCACGTTGAATTCCGAGCGGCTCAAGGCCAGGTCGTCGCAGATGCGCTCTTTGTCCTCTTCATGAATATAGAACCGCAGCAGGACCTGCCGGTCGCGCTCCAGGGGGAGCTCCGAGAGGAGGCGGCGGACGATCCCGATCTTCTCGCGCCGCAGCAGGGCGCCGAGCTGCCCGGTCGCGCCGTCCTGCGGCTCCGGGCTCGACTCGATGGGCGTCTCGCGGCCGCCGCGGCGGGTCTCGCGGCGATAGTGGTCGGTGGTCAGGTTCCTGGCCAGGCCACGCAGGAAGGCCGGCAGGCTTGCGGGGTCCCGCACCTCGCCGGCGCGGATCTTCTCGATCGCCCGCCGGAAGGTCTCCTGATAGAGGTCGTCCGCCTCGTCGCGGCTCCGCGTCCAGCGGCGGAGCAGGAAGAGGAGGCCTTCGCCATAGCGCTCGACCAGCTCACCTTCCGCCTGGCGGTCGCCGGACCCGATGCGGAGCACGAGATCCCCCGGTGCCGGCGTGGCCGCCATCAGAAGCTCTCTCGGCCTGCGATCGTCGTCGCGCGCGAATGCCAGGATGGTCGCCATGCCTCCCCCTTGGGAGGAGAGTGGAGCGGGGGGGCCGGAAATTTCACCGCGGGCCGTCTCAAGGAGCCTCCACCTGCCAGTCTCCCTGCAGGGTGAACGCCGCCCAGAAGTAGGGATCGTGCCATGGGTGCTCCTTCCAGAGGGAGATCTGGGCCTGCCGGAGGGCGGCGGAGGGGCCGAGACCCTCGCGGAACATGGCGTGGTAGAAGCGGTGCATCAGCTCGGCCGTGGCGCGGTCGCGGACGGGCCAGAGGCTCGCCAGCACCTGGGAGGCCCCGGCGTAGAAGAAGCCGCGGGTCAACCCAACGATCCCCTCGCCTCGCAGGGTCTTGCCCAGGGCGGTCTCACAGCCGGAGAGGACCACCAGATCGGCGTTCAGGCGCAGCCCGTAGATGTCGTGGAGCCGGAGGTAGCCGTCCCGCACCCTCCCGTGCGCGTCCACCTGGGAGAGTACCAGCCCGGAGAGGGCGGGGTGCTGGGTGTCCAGCACGCCGTGGGTGGCGAAGTGGACGATCCGGTAGCGGCTCAAGGCCTCGCCGGTGGCGAGCTCCCGGTCGGCCTCGAAGCCGAGAGCGAGGAGGAGATCCCGGCCCCTGGCCTCGGAGGCGATGCCCTCGGCCTCCTGGCGGGTCCAGCCCAGCCGGGAGAAGAGAGCGCCGGAATGGCGGGCGGAGTCGGCGGCGGGGACGACGCCCGCTCCCGCGGCCTGGAGCCGGGGGTCGTCGGCGCCGAACACCGGGTCGGCCAATACCGCCAGGGCCGCCGGCGGGCGGGCTCGGCCCTCCCGAGCCCGCCGCAGCTCGCGCACCACCGCCGCCGAGGGGAGATGGACCACCTCGTGCCCGACGATCAGCGGCGCCGCGCCGCCGGCGCCCTCGGGGGCGGGTTCCGGCAGGGCCGCGAAAGGCACGTAGAGGAGCGCGCCGTCCGCCACGATCGCCAGGCGCTTGCCCCGGACCCGGCCGAGCACCGGCCTGAGCAGCAGGCGGCTCAGCTCCGCCAGGTCCTCCCGTCTCCGGGCGGCGTCCGGAGGCGATGGATCGCCCAGCCCCTGATGGACCCTGAGGGCGAGCTCCTCGATCCGGCTCCGCCCGGGTAGCTCGAAGCTGGTGAGAGAGTCCGGAGTCACCAGCCAGAGGTAGCTCCGCGGCTCGGCCAGGAAATACTCGAGCAGCACGGTGTTCCCGTCCAGCGCCTCGCGCTGGATCTCCGCCAGCCGGACCTCCGGCTGTCGGAGGCGAGCGTAGTGGGGGCTGCTCGCCTCCAGGCGGGCCTCGACGATCTGGTAACGGGCTTCGAGGGCCGCCAGCTCCTCGCCGGAGCCGGAGGTGCGCCGCGCCGCCTTTTCGTTCATCTCCCGGCGCAGCCGCCGTTCCTCCTGGAGCAGCGCCGGATCCCCCTCCCGCAGATCGATGCGGGACTGCTCCAGGAAGTCGAGCAGCCCCCGGGCCCGCGCCCGCTCGGCGGCCTCGAAGGCGAGAGCGTCGAGACCGGAGGACGGCGCCTTCCCGCCGAGCCGCAGGAGGACGTCCACGTACATCTCGTAGGCCTCCCGGGAGGCCGCGAAGTAGGAAGCCCGGAGGTGGTCGCCGGAAATCTCCGCGCGGAGCGATTCGAGCCGGGCGAGGGCCTCTTCGAGATGGCCACGGGCCTCGGCCAGCCGCTCCGTGGAGCGCTCCAGGCGGGCCATCTCGCGGAGCGTCAATGCCTCCTCGCCGGGCTGCCCCAGGGCCGACTGGATCGCGCGGGCCCTGGCGAACGAACCGGCCGCGGCGCCGGCGTCCCCCAGAGCGGCCTCGATCTGCCCCAGGCCGCGGAGGGTGACCGCCTCCTCGCCACGGTTGCCGATCTCCTGGAAGATCGCGAGCGCCTGCCGGAGGAGGTCCCGGGCCGCCGCCGTGTCTCCGGAGAGGAGCCCCTGGCCGCGGAGCGCCGAGGCCTCGCCGTTGCGGTCGCCGGTCGACCTGTGGAGCGCGAGGGCCTGCGTGTAGTGCTCCTTCCCCTCGGCCGTGCGGCCGAGGTCGTGGTCCGCCCTCCCCAGGTTGAGGAGAGCCGCCCCCTCGAACTGGCGGTCCTTCACTTGGCGGGCCCGTTCGAGGCCGGTCTGCAGCAGGCCCCGGGCCTCCTCCGGCGAGCCTAGCTGGATCAGCAGGTTGCCCAGGTTGTTGAGGATCGCCGCCTCCCGGCGGCCATCTCCCAGCTCCTGGAAGATCTTCAGGGCGGCGGTATAGGAGTCGAGGGCGGCGACCGGCTCGCCCAGGCTGCTCTGGAACGTACCCAACTGGTTCAGAGCCTCGGCCTGCCGGCCCCGGTCGCCCAGGTCGCGGGCGATCGCCAGCGCCTGCCCGGCCTGCTCCTCCGCGGCCACGGGCTCACCCAGGGAGTCATCGACGGCGCTGAGGTTGAGGAGCGCCACGGACTCGCGTCCCCGGTCCCCCTCGCGCCGGAAGAGCTCCAGCGCTTCCGCGTAGGCCTCGCGGGCCTCCCGCAGCCGGCCGAGGCCGTGGTGCAGACGCCCGAGGTTGTTGAGCACGGAGGCTTCCTGCCCCGGCATGCCGAGGCTCCGCCAGAGGGCGATGGA
>DASWQX010000060.1:0-4157 GCA_036403495.1 Thermoanaerobaculia bacterium | reverse complement strand
CGACTCGGTCAGAGGGTCATCTGTGCAGCGTTGAAACTCAGACGCCTCTTTCTGGTACCCGCTCTCGCCAAAGAGGTAATGACGTAAAAAGGACGTAAAATCGTTACCAGTTTGGCTAAGATCCCTCTGGTAAGGGACTAAAGGAGAAGGGGGACGACTCCGAGGCGTGTTGCCCGTAGGGTGCGCTGTGCGCACCATGAACAACGCAAAAGGTGCGCACAGCGCACCCTACAAATCCAACCTCCCAGCCAAGCCCTCCCTCTCCTTCAGGAGAGGGATCGAGGGTGAGGTCGCAGGCCGCGAACGCCCCGATCAGCCCGGCCGCTCCACCAGTTTCTCCACCATCAACGCGCTCACCAGCTTCGGAGGCATCGTGCCGCCGCTCCGCTTCATCACCTGCGCGATGAGGAACCCCAGCAGGCCGACCTTGCCCCCGCGGTAGCGTTCGGCTTCGGCGGGATGGGCGGCGAGGACGGCGTCGACGACCGGCTCCAGCTCGGGGCGCAGACGGTCGAGGTGCTCCAGCTCCTCCGCCGTCAGCGGCTCGGCGATCTTGGCCTCCTTGGCTTCCTTGGGCGCTTTTTCGGTGGGCTCGGGCGGCTTCGGGCCAGGCTTCGCCTCCGGGGCCCAGGAGTCGCGCAGCGGCACGATGCGGTTGAAGACGAGGTGATCGGGCCGTGAATCGACGGGATCGCGGAAGAAGTAGCCCTGCCGCTCGAACTGCAGGCGCTCGCCGATCGGCGGGTCGGCGGCGCCCGGCTCGATCCGGCTGCCGGTGAGGGTCTCCAGGGAGTCCGGATTCAGGCAGGCTTCGAAGCCCCCCTCCTCCAGGTCCGGCCGCTCGACGCGGAACAGGCGGTCGTAGAGCCGCACCTCGACCGGCAGCGAATGCCCGGCGGAGACCCAGTGCAGGGTGCTCTGCACCTTGCGGCCGTCCGGCGCCGAGCCGCCGCGGGTGGCGGGATCATAGGTGCAGCGGACCTCCAGGATCTCGCCCGTCGCCTCGTCCTTGACCACGCTCTCGCAGCGGACGAAATAGGCGTAGCGCAGCCGCACCTCGCGGCCGGGGCTGAGGCGGTGGAATCCCCGCGGCGGCACCTCGGCGAAATCGTCGCGCTCGATGTACAGGGTGCGCGAGAACGGCACCTTGCGGGCGCCCTGCTGGGGGAGGTCCGAAGCTGCCTGTTCCTGTGGATAGAGCGGCGCCTCGAACTCCTCGGTCTGATCCTCCGGGTAGTTCTCGATCACCAGCTTGAGGGGGCGGAGCACGCAGAGCACCCGCGGCACCTGGGGATTCAGATCCTCGCGCTGGCAATACTCCAGCAGCGTCACGTCGACGGTGCTGTTGGCCTTGGCGACGCCGATGCGGTCGCAGAAGTCGCGCAGCGCCGCGGGGGTGAAGCCGCGGCGGCGCAGGCCGGCGAGGGTCGGCAGGCGCGGATCGTCCCAGCCCGCCACCAGCTTGCGCTCGACGAGCTCCAAGAGCTTGCGCTTGCTCATCAGCGTGTAGGTGAGGTTGAGGCGCGCGAACTCGGTCTGCCGCGGCGGATCGGGGAATTTCAGGGTGTCGACCAGCCAGTCGTAGATGTCCCGGTTGTTCTCGAACTCCAGGGTGCAGAGCGAGTGGGTAATCCCCTCGATGGCGTCCGAGAGCGGATGGGCGAAGTCGTACATCGGATAGATCGACCACGCATCGCCGCAGCGGTAGTGGCTGGCGTGCTTGATGCGGTAGAGCAGCGGGTCCCGCATCTTCATGTTGGCCGCGGACATGTCGATTCTGGCGCGCAGCACGTGGGCGCCGTCCGGGAACTCGCCGGCGCGCATGCGGGCGAAGAGGTCGAGGTTCTCCTTGACGCCGCGGTCGCGGTATGGGCTGGGCCGGCCGGGCTCGGTGACGGTCCCCCGGTACTCGCGGATCTCGTCCTCGTTCAGACTGTCCACGTACGCCTGCCCCATCCGGATCAGGTCGACGGCGAAGCCGTACAGCCGCTCGAAGTAGTCCGAGGCGTGGAACAGGTTCGCACCCCAGTCGAAGCCCATCCAGCGCACGTCCCTCTGGATCGACTCGACGTATTCCAGATCCTCGGTTTCCGGGTTGGTGTCGTCGTACCGGAGGTTGCACTGGCCGCCGTTCTCCAGCGCCAGCCCGAAGTTGAGGCAGATCGACTTGGCGTGGCCGATGTGGAGGTAGCCGTTGGGCTCCGGGGGGAAACGCGTGACCACGCGGCCGCCGTGCTTGCCGGCGGCGCGGTCGCGCGCGACCATGTCGCGGATGAAGTCTTTTCCAGGGGTGGGGGCGGGGGCGGTGTCGGCCATGGGGTGGTCCTCGTCGGTGGACCGGCGACGGTATCACAGGCGGGCGGATCGCGAACCCAGCGGACGAGGGCGACCGCAGGTCGCCCCTACAACGAATTTCGACGGAGGTTGTAGGGGCGACCTGCGGTCGCCCTCAGCGGGGCAGATCTAGCAGACCCTAGTTTCCACCCCCCACCACGTTGTTGGCCGCCGACCAGACGTATTGCGTCGTGCCGTTGGGGGGAATCGTGCAGGCCTGCTTCGCCGCGCCGACCTGATAGGTGCCGTCGTAGACCGGGCACTCGCACTGGATCGTCTCGCCTTTGACGGGCGCTCCCGTGTGGCCCGGCTTGAAGAAGCAGGGGGCGGTCATGCACCCCGCATAGGGCCCGGTGCAGTCGGGCGGATGGATGCTCTGCGGGTGGTCCTTGATCATGGCCGTGCTGAAGGTCGAGATAAGGTCTGCCTTCGGCATCAGGGAAACGCTCGGGTTTTTGGGGTTCTGATTCTGCACGTACTGGCAGACCGGGGCCGGCTTCAGCGAGCCGCACCCTTCCTTCGTGCCCTCGGGTCCGCAGGTCTGCATGTTCTGGCACCCCGAGCCGTCCGCTCCGCAGGCGTTCACGGTCTCGAAGTAAGCACCGCGATTCAGGATTGCGTTGATATCGACGAAGTTCGCGCCGGACGTGTACACCTGGCAGGTGCAGTTCGCGACGCCGCCTTTCAGTACGCAGGGGAGCGGCTGGTTCTTCGGATTGATCCCCGTCTTGTACGGCGGGCCGGAGACGAAACAGAGCGCGTACGCGTCGCCGTTGCAGTACAGCAGGTTCGTCGGGCTGATGACGACGTCCGCCTTGGCCGGCCCGTACTTCGTGGTCCAGCATTCCGTGGGGTGGAAAGGATAGTTGCTGCACTCCGCCTTGTCCTTGCAGGACGGCGAGGTCGGGCAAGGAACGCCGGCCGCCGCCGAAGCCGCGGGCTTGTGCGGCGTGGGCTTCGGCTGGGGCTTGGACTGACCCGACGCCGTGAGGGCCGAGACCAGGAGTGCCGCCACGGCGACTCCTGCGATCCTGCCTGAAGCTGATGCCTTCATCCTCTGTCTCATCACGATCTCCTCCCTGGACGGCCTGCGTGAGAGCCTGTACCCCGGTGCCACGGCGGCTCCGGGATCTTCGCGTCAGAGATACAGTGGGGCGACGGCTCCGGCTATCGCACCCTCTCGCGTAGGGTTTCGCGATACGATACCGCCGTTTCGCCGCTCAGGACCACCCGGAGGAGAGACGATGGCCGACCCGTCCAACGTTCAGGGGCTCGCACAGGGCATCGACGTATCGCAGGACCAGGGCACCGTGGACTGGCCTGCCGTACAGGCCGCGGGATACGCGTTCACGTTCGTCAAGGCGACCGACGGCGAGACCTACGTCGATCCCCAGTTCGCGCAGAACTGGACCGGTGCGAAGGCGGCGGGCCTGTTGCGCGGCGCCTATCACTTTTTCCGCGCCGAGGACGATCCGCAGGCCCAGGCCGAGTTCTTCTGGAAGACCGTCGGCGGAGTCGGCGAGCTGCCGATGGTGGTGGACGTCGAGGAATCGATGGGACAGCCCAATTCCGTGGTGATCTCCAACCTGACGAGCTTCCTCGCCAGCCTGCAAGGGTGGACGAACCGGCAGCCGATGATCTATACCGATTCGGGCTTCTGGAACGGATTGGGGACCAGCGCCTTCGGCGCCTACCCCCTCTGGATCGCCCAGTACGGGGTCGCCGCGCCCACCCTGCCGGCCGGTTGGGCGCTCTGGGATTTCTGGCAGCACAGCGAGACGGGCCAGGTTCCGGGAATCCAGGGGAGCGTGGACCTGAACGTT
>DASWQX010000059.1:0-4793 GCA_036403495.1 Thermoanaerobaculia bacterium | reverse complement strand
GACGTCCCGCCGTCCCCGTGGCCTGCACAGGGTGTCGTGGACGGGCTGGGAACGTCTCTACATCCTTCGATCAACGATGTGCGTTGTCTGGGGCTCCAGGCACCGACAAGGCATTCACAGGTTCGCCTATAATACGGCCATGACCAAGGCCGATCTCACCCGTCTCGCCCTGGAGCTTCCCATCGACCAACGGCTAGATCTCGCCCAGACGCTCTGGGATAGCGCATCGCCTCCGGAGGACTTCACGCTGACGCCCGAACTCAGGGATCTTCTGGACGCCCGGCTCCTCGAAGCCGAGGACCATCCCGAGACGAGCGTCACCTGGGAGGAAATGAAAGCTCGCCTCCTCAGGCGGGCATGAGACTCGTCCTTCGGCCCCTTGTCGAGCGTGACCTCGATGAGGCAGCGCGTTGGTACGAAGCTCGCCAAGCCGGTTTGCGAGAGCGGTTCCTTGGAGATTTTGAGGCTGTGCTCGTTCGCATTGAGGAAAACCCTTTCCTCCATCCGACAGTTCATCGCGCCATTCGGAGGGCTCCTCTCGGAGACTTCCCGTACGGCATCTTCTACGTCCAGATCCAAGACGAAATTCGCGTTCTTGGCGTGGTCCATGATGCCAGGCATCCTTCTGTCTGGCGCCGGCGTCGGTGAGGTTCTCGGGGCCTAACCTTCGTCCTTTCCGCTTGCTAAGATTGAGTCATCGTGCAACCTAACCTAGCTGAGGCGGAGAGGCGGATTGAGGAGGCTCGGAGGACCGAGGCGGAGAGCCTAGATCTCGGAGATCTTGGTTTGGCAGAGCTTCCGGCCAGCCTAGGAAGTCTGTCAAATCTTAGAATGCTTTACCTGGGCGCGATCAAGCTCACTGAGGCCGAAGTTGAATGGGATGAAAGTCGCGAGTTTTATGAAATATCGGACATGTTTTCTTTATCTGGTCTACGGAATCTCGAGAGCCTCGATCTATCGAATACAGGCGTTACAGACTTGTCCTCATTGTCAGACCTTTCCGGACTTAAGAATCTGAACCTACAGGATTGTCAGAACATCACAGACCTGTCCCTGTCACCGTTGTCGAATCTGCAAGGGCTTAAGAGTCTCGATTTGTCGTTCATCGGTGTGGCCGATCTTTCTTCTTTGGGCGGCCTCAATATGCTACAGGATCTATGGCTGCCGGGTACGGGTGTTATCGATCTTTCTCCTTTGACCAGGTTATTGTCGCTCCAGAACCTAAACCTGTCATGCACAGAAATAGAAGACCTGTCCCCGTTATCCGAACTATACAATCTTCACATACTCAACTTGGCTAGTTGTGAGCGCGTAGCTAGTCTGTCTCCATTAGTAAATCTTCGCCGGCTTCAGAGTCTTGATTTATCACATACCTCCGTCACCGATTTTTTACCTTTGGTCGGACTCTCTTGTCTTCAACGACTAGATTTGTCTTGGACGAGCGCGGCCGACCTTTCGCCTCTGTCTGGGCTTCGCAGACTTCAAGGCCTGAGGTTGGATTTCTGCCGAAAGCTTACCGATCTGTCGCCGCTAGCAGGACTCTTAGGGCTTCAGAGTCTCAGTTTGAAATTCTGCGGTGGAGTGACAGATCTATCCCCTTTGGCCGGGCTTCTAGAACTCCATAGCCTCCAATTGGACTCATGTCGGAAGTTGACGAACCTATCTCCGTTGAGCAAGCTTCAAGAACTCCAGAGCTTGGACTTCAGTGGGACGGGTGTGGCGGACTTATCCCCGATAGTGGGCCTTCAGTCACTTGAAGACCTAAACCTAGGTGAGACGGGTGTGACGGATCTGTCACCACTCGCCCGACTCCATAGACTTCAAAGTCTCAATCTAGAGTCGTGTCGGGGTGTCACGGATTTGTCACCGTTGGCGGGGCTCAGTGAACTTCGGAGACTTGAATGTTCATTCTGCCATGGAGTGACGAACATACTTCAGCTTGCCGAGATTGAAAATCTTGAGATGCTCAACTTGGCTCATTGTCGCTCTGAAATACCTACTGCATTTCCCCGTCTCCTGACGCACCATTTGAATCTGCGCAAATTGATTCTCGACAAAGCAGTCGGTCTCCCGCGAGAGGTTCTCTCTCACACTTTTTTAGACAACTGCCTACCGCGCCTGCGTACTTATTTTTCTGAACTGGCTCTTGGAGCCGAAGCCGAGAACGAGGTCAAGGTAATTCTCCTCGGCAACGGTCGCGTCGGCAAGACTCAACTCTGCCGGCGCTTCCGGGGCCAGTCCTTCGACCAATCTGTCCCGTCCACTCACGGCGTGCAAATCTGGAGGGAGGAGCTTCGAATCCAAGCCGAAGGCCAGGAGCAAAATTTCCAGATCAACTGGTGGGACTTCGGCGGACAGGACATCTACCACGGCACCCACGCGCTCTTCCTGCGCAGCCGTGCCGTTTTCCTAATCCTCTGGACGCCTAGCCTCGAAAATAGAGACGAATATTTAGAAAGCGGCATTCCCCTGCGCAACCTGCCGCGCGCTTACTGGCTCGACTATGTCCGATCCCTTGCCGGCAAGGGTAGCCCGGTTATCGTGGTCCAGAGCCAGTGCGACCGATTCGCGGATCGACACCCGGATCCGCCGAGGCCGAACGGCTTCGGATTCTTCGAATGCTGTGCTTACAGTGCGAAGGAAGGTCTGGGGCGAGAGATCCTCGAAGGCCAGCTCCACAATGCCATCCGCTACCTTCTTGAAAGGAACGGTGCGCTGGAGATCGGTCGCGGACGAGCCGAGGTAAGAAGGCAGCTCTACGCTTGGCGGAGCGAGGACCAAGAGCGCGAACCCAACGAGCGCCAGCATCGAACCCTTGGTCTCGGGGCCTTCCAGACGCTCTGCGATGGAACCGAAGGTATCCTTTCCTGGGAGCACGCCCTCGATTACTTCCATCATACCGGCGTACTATTTTACCGGCAGGATCTTTTCTCCAATCGCATCATCCTCGACCAGGGCTGGGCGCTCGACGCGGTCTATGCCGTGTTCCACCGCAGCCAAGCCGCTCCCTGGCTGAGGGATTCGGGACGCTTCACGCAGAGTGATCTCGCGTTGATGGTTTGGCAAGAGTACTCGCCTGAGGAGCAAAAGCTTTTTCTGGACTTGATGGAGAGTTGCGGTGTTTGCTTTCCTTGCGGCGAAGCCTCTCAAGGCGAGACACGTTACATAGCACCGGACCTTCTGCCTAGCTTTGAAGCTGTGGAGGAGCGGGTCCACCTATTCTGGAATGAGACCCCCGACACACCCATGCTGCGCCTGGAATATCGCTTCTTCCATCCGGCGGTCATACGGAGTCTGATGAGTATGGTCGGCCGGAGAGCCGGCAAACTTGGCGAGTACTGGAAGTATGGCCTATGGTTCAAGGACGGCCGGTGGGGCAGCCAGCTTCTCGTCCAATTCGAGGACACCAGCACCGAGGAAGCCCCGGGCGCTGGAGCCTTGGAGTTGAAGGCTCAAGGACGGGCCCCTCTGGGACTTCTGCGCGAGATCCGCAAGACGATTTTACGGCAGAGGATCGGGGAGGAACCCGAGGAACTGCTAACACTGGATGGCACCACGACTGCGAGGAGCGCGCTTTTTACTGTAATGGAGGGCCGGGTTTTGGACGTCGGGAAGAGACTGGTGCCCGCTGCCGATTTCATCGCTTTCTTCGAGGAGCGGGAGCTTCGACCTGACGAGTTGTACGAACCTGGAAAGGCCCAGACGATCGACATCAATCCTGAGCCTCTCAAAGAGAGCGAAAAGGCAAGGGAGGTCTTTATCTCCTATGCGTGGGGGGATGATGAGACGCCCGAGGGAAAGATCCGCACTCAGGTCGTCGACGGCCTCCAAACGGCGCTCAACGGAGATGGATTCAAGCCTGTCCGAGATCGCGACCAGATGCGCGCGGGAGATCGGATCTCGTCCTTCATCTCCCAACTCACCCGTGCCGACCTCGTGGTGGCCGTGATCAGCGAGAAGTACCTGCGCTCGACGTACTGCATGTTCGAAATCTACAAGCTCTGGCAGAGATCTCAGGGCGATGCCGATCTCCTCGGCAAGATCCTGGTGCCACTGATTTTGCCGGAGGTGAAGATCAAGAATGTTTGGGAGAGACTTCCCTACATTGATCACTGGCGGGCTGAGGCCGAACGTGTAGGCGAACTGGAGCGTAGCGGAAGGGTCTTGAGCTTCAGCCCTGAAACCTTTCAAGAACTTCGGCTGGTGCGGGAGTTCGCCCACCACGTGGACGGAATTCTCGCTTTCATCCAGGACGTCCTCATGCCTCGCAAGCTCGAGGTGCATCTGGAGGACGGGTTCCAGGCGGTGCGGGAGGCGTTGCGGCGGCGGATGGGGGCCTGAGCTCGAGGCGAAGCGGAGGTCCGCCGATCTCGGTTCCGCCCTTTCAGGGCTGGAGACGCGGAGGGGGCGCCGACCTGGCAATGAATTGCCAGGCTATTCAAATCTCGCCCCTTCGGGGCGGAAAAACCGCAGGGAGCGAGTTGCGAGAGCGCCCACGGATCGTACGTCCGCGCGCAGCCTTCGGGCCTCAGCGCCCTCGCGTTCTGCGACACCGCCCCCGCGAATTGCCATGCGGCCCCCTCGGATTGCATCACGCCCCTCGCGAATTGCGAAGCGCAATTCCTTTGGGCCGAGTGGCCCCAGGCGAATTGCCACACCGCCCCCGCGAGTTGCGACAGAGAGAAGCTGAATTGCGACACGCCCCCCGCGGATTGCGTCGCGCCATTCGCGAGGGGCGTGATGCAATCCGAGGGGGCCCTTAGGCAATCCGCGTGGGCTGTGAGGCAACGCGA
>DASWQX010000058.1:0-7285 GCA_036403495.1 Thermoanaerobaculia bacterium | reverse complement strand
CGACCAGAGCCGGCTCAGCGTCTCCTCCAGCTTCCCCAGGGAAGGGATGTTGACGGAGGACGGGTAGCTGCTCTGCCCTTTTTTGATCTCGATGGTGCCAAAGACGCCCAGGACCTCGCCGACGTTGCGCGCCAGGGGGCCGACGCCGAAGTTGGGCGCGATGCCGTTCCACTGCACAAGGTCGAGATAAGGCGTATCCCAGAGGAACGGCACCGAGACTGGCGCGTCGGCCTGATGGTAGTTGTCGGGCTCGTTCAGGTCGGTAGCCAGAACCTGATTGAAAATGGCGCCGAAGGCGTCCAGGCGCCCGGTGCCGTAGGGGTGCGGCGGCGTGTCGCGGCGGAACCGCTCGGCCAGCACGTCCGTCCGCGCGAGCATGTCGCCGCGCAGGGCGCTCGCTTTATCCTTGCTATAGCGGCTGCCCAGGACCTTGTGGGCGAAGCGATCGAACTTCGCATCGTCGGCTTGGGTCTGCCGCAGCGCCGCGACCAACTCGTCCTGGAAGGTGGTGGGATCGGCGATCATCGGACCGCCGTCGATGCGCAGCGCGGTCCCCTTGTATTCGATCTGGCCGGTATGGCAGAGGGCACAGGTCCATCCCACCCAGCGCTCTCCCGTCTTCTTGTCGTGATCGAGAGCGAAGCCGACCGGCAGGCCGTCCGGGTTCGCGGACGACGATCTCGCGAGGAGGAAGCGGAACCGTCCCAGGCTCGGCTCGGACCGGAAGAGATCAGAGCTGGACGTCTGTTCCAGCGCCAGGAACCAATCATAGGAAAGGAGGCGCGAGCCTTGCGAGCCGTACCAGAAGAAATTCTGATCCGCCTCGCTCCACCCCTGGTTGAGGTTGACCACGTGGCCGACCGCCGCCGGCACCGGCGTTCCGTCCTGGATGACGGGGCCGCGCAGAGCGGTGCATGTGCTCACCACGAGCGCCAGGCAGACGACGGCGCCAACACCCAGCCCGGCCAGCTTTTTTTTCGCCATGCTCAGCCCCTCCTAGGGCTCGACACCATCTGTGCGACGATTGATGAACTAGACGATACCTGAAACGGGAGGAGGAGGCAATTCGCCCTTCGGTCTTGGGGGTTCTGCTACACTGGCGCATCGATCGGCAATCCGACAAGATGATCGCGAACCGAAAAAAGCCGCCACCCCAGCGCTCTTCCAGCAAGACCGGCACGCTCCCCTCGCCACCCCCGGACTTCCCACAGACCTCGTTTCCGATCGTCGGTATCGGCGCCTCCGCGGGGGGGCTCGAGGCCTTCAGGCTGCTGCTGCAAAGCCTGCCCGTGGACACCGGCGCGGCCTTCGTGCTGGTCCAGCACCTCTCCCCCACCCAGGAGAGCATCCTGCCCGCCCTTCTCGCCCGCTCGACCGGGATGCCGGTCGGCGAGGCGACGGACGTCCAGAAGATCGAGGCCAACCACGTCTACGTCATCCCGTCCCAGATGGATCTGGCGATCACCGACGGGCACCTCGCGCTCCTGCCGCGGACGGCGGCGCCGGAGCGCCACATGCCGGTAGACCTCTTCTTCCGCACGCTGGCGGAGATGCGCGGGAGCCAGGCGGTCGGCGTGGTGCTCTCGGGGACCGGCTCCGACGGCACCCTCGGGCTGAAGGCGATCAAGGCCGCCGGCGGCATCTGCCTGGCCCAGGACCCGCAGTCCGCGGCCTTCGACGGCATGCCGCGCAGCAGTATCGCGGGGGGGAGCGTCGACGCCATCCTTCCTCCCGACGGCCTCGCCCGCGAGATCGCGCGGCTGGCCGGCGGTTCCTACCTCCGGCAACCGGTCGAAGACTCGACGCACGAGGGGCTGCTCGAAGCCGAGCGGGCCGCCCTCGAGGCGATCTTCCTGGAGCTGAGGAGGGTCACGGGCAAGGACCTCGCCGGGTACAAGAAGCCGACGCTGTTGCGGCGCATCCGGAGGCGGATGGCATTGCGCCAAATCGACCGGATCGCGGACTATGCCCGGCACCTCGAGAGCGACCCGGGCGAGGCGCAGGGCCTCTACCAGGATCTGCTGATCAACGTGACCTCGTTCTTCCGCAACCCGGAGATCTTCGCGGCCCTGCGGCGGGACGTGTTCCCGCGGCTGCTGCAGGACCGCGCCGGCGACGCGCCCGTCCGCGTCTGGGTGCCGGGGTGCTCGACGGGCGAGGAGGCATACTCGATCGCCATCTGCCTGCTGGAGAGCCTCGACGACGTCGCGGCCGGCCCCCCCATCCAGATCTTCGGCACCGACGTCCGCGACGACGCCGTCGGCAAGGCGCGGGCGGGGATCTATCTGGAGAACATCGCCGCCGAGGTCTCGCCCGAGCGGCTGGCGCGCTTCTTCGCCAAGGTGGAGGGCACCTTCCAGATCAGCAAGACCGTCCGCGACCTCTGCATCTTCGCCCGCCACGACCTGATCCGGGACCCTCCCTTCTCCCGCCTCGACCTGATCAGTTGCCGCAACGTCCTGATCTATCTCGAGCCGAGCGTGCAGCGGCGGGTGATGGCCAACTTCCGTTATGCCCTCAACCCCAAGGGCTTCCTCCTGCTGGGGAGCTCGGAGACCGTCGTCGCGTCGTCCGACCTGTTCCAGCCGGTCGACCGCGAGCACAGGGTCTTCGCGCCGGTCGAGACGGCAACCCCCGCCGGCTTCGGCGCCGGCTCGGCCGCCCGCCCGGGAACGCCCGCCTCCGCCGTCCGGGCAGGCGCCATCGGCCGCCAGAGCGGCGAGCGCGGCGAGGTGCAGCGGGAGGCCGACCGCATCCTCCTCAGCCGCTACGTCCCGGCCGGCGTCCTCGTCGACGACAACCTGGAGATCCTGAGCTTCCGTGGCGATACGCAGCCCTACGTCGGCCATGGGACCGGCAACGCGAGCCTCAGCCTCCCCAGCCTGATCGAGAAGGGGCTGCTGGCCGGGCTGCGCGAGCTGATCCAGGAGGCCCGGGCCACCCGCGCGCCGGTGCGCCGGCAGGGCCTGTCGTTCCGCCACGACAAGCGTTTCCGCAGCGTCGACCTCGAGGTGGTGCCGGTCCAGGCGAGCGCGGGCGGCAAGCTCTGCTTCCTCGTCCTCTTCGCGGAGAGCCCGCCGGCCGGCGCCTCGCCGGAACCGGCGCACCTGACGCCGAGCCTCCCGACGCGGGAGGAGGAGCGCCAGATCGCCCACCTGGAGGCCGAGCTGGCGACCACCCAGCAATATCTCCAGGCGGTCATCGAGGACCAGAACACCGCCAACGAAGACCTGCAGTCCGCCAACGAGGAGATCCTCTCCAGCAACGAGGAGCTGCAGAGCCTCAACGAGGAGCTGGAGACCGCCAAGGAAGAGCTCCAGTCGGGCAACGAAGAGCTCAGCACGCTCAACGAAGAGCTGCAGAACCGCAACCTGGAGCTGGGGCTGCTCGGCGACGACCTGGTCAACCTGTTCGCCGGCCTCCACATCCCGGTCGTCCTGCTGAGCCTCGACCTCTGCCTGCGCCGCTTCACCCCCGCGGCCGCGCGGCTGATGAACCTCCTCCCCACCGACGTCAACCGGCCGCTCAGCGACATCCGGCCCAACTTCGATCTGCCCAGCCTCGAGGCGGTGATCCTGGAGGCGATCGCGACCGCCACCCTGATCGAGCGCGAGGTGCGCGACCGCCAGGGGAGCTGGTATTCGCTGCGCATCCGTCCCTACCGGACGCGGGACAACCGGATCGACGGCGCGGTGATGATCCTGGTGGACATCGACGCCCTGAAGCGCGCCGCCGCCGAGGTCGCCGAGGCCCGCGACTTCGCGGACGCGATCATCGAGACGGTGCGCGAGCCCCTGCTGGTGCTGGACGCGGAGCTGCGGGTGGAACGGGCGAACCGCAACTTCTACGACACCTTCCGGACGCGGCGCGAGGAGACGGAGGGGCGGTTCCTCTACGATCTGGGCGACCGCCAGTGGGACGTCCCGGCGTTGCGCGAAGCGCTGCGCTCGATCGTCGCCGGGGACCCCCTCGTCGAGAATCGCGAGCTCCAGGGCTTCGAGGTCGTGCACGAGATTCCGGAGATCGGACGCCGGACGATGATGGTCAACGCCCGGCGCGTATGGCGGGACGGCCGGTTCCCGGAGAAGATCCTGGTCGCCATGGAGGACCGGACGGAGGTCAAGAAAGCGGAGGAGGAGCGCGCGCAGCTCGCCGTCCGCGAGCAGCGGGCGGCCCGGCAGGCCGAGGCCGCCAGCCGGCTCAAGGACGAGTTCCTGGCGACGGTCTCCCACGAGCTGCGCGGTCCCTTGAGCGCCATGGCGGGGTGGGTGCAGGTACTGGCGACGGACAAGGTGGACGCCGTGGTCGCCGCCCGCGGTCTGGCGGCGATCCAGCGCAACGTCCAGGCGCAGGCGCGGCTCGTCGAGGATCTGCTGGACGCCGCCCGGATCACCACGGGCAAGCTGCGCATCGAGGCCCGCCTGCTCGACCTGCTGCCGGTGGTCCAGGCGGCCGTCGAGACGGTGGGTGCGGCGGCCGACGCCAAGGGGATCACCGTCGATCTCACCCATGACGATGAGCCGATGACCGTCCTGGGCGATCCGGACCGCCTGCAACAGATCGCCTGGAACCTGCTCGCCAACGCCGTGAAGTTCACGCCGCGCGGCGGGCGCGTCGAGGTCTGGCTGGGCCGCGCGGAGAACCTCGTGCGCCTCCGGGTCCGCGACAGCGGCCAGGGAATCAGCGCGGAGTTCCTCCCCTTCGTCTTCAACCGCTTCCGCCAGGAGGAAAGCAGCGCGGCCCGCAGCCAGACCGGCCTCGGCCTCGGCCTGGCCATCGTGCGCCACCTCGCCGAGTTGCACGGAGGCAGGGCGTCGGCGGCCAGCGCGGGGGAGGGCCGGGGATCGAAGTTCACGGTGGACCTCCCGGTGCCGGCGATCCTGACCGTGGGGCCCCAGGGAGAGCCGCCGGCGGCCCTGCAGCCGATGGACGGCGCCGCGCGTCCGCTCGCCGGCCTCCGCCTGCTGGTGGTGGAGGACGAGGAATCCGGCCGCGAGATGCTCACCCGGCTCCTCGAGCTGTACGGGGCCGAGGTGGTCGCCGCCGCCTCCGCGTCCGAAGCCCTGGAGGCGCTGGAGCACGGCGTTCCGGACGTGCTCCTGAGCGATGTCGGCATGCCCGGCGAGAGCGGCTACGACCTGCTCCGCCGCGTGCGGGCCCTCCCCGCCGACCGTGGCGGCCGGGTGCCGGCCCTGGCCTTCACCGCCTACTCCTCCAGCCAGGACCGCCTGAACTCTCTCGACGCCGGCTTCCAGGCCCATCTCGCCAAGCCGACCGATCCCGCCCGTCTGGTGGCGATGATCACGGCGCTCGCCAAGCGGCTGGACTGAATCCGGTCTGGCAGTAAAATGCCAGCCCGCATGCCCTCGCCCGAGACCGATCCCACCGAGGATTCCGCGCATGTCCTGGAGCGGGGCAAGCGCCTCTCCGAATCAATGCTCTGGGGCCTCCAGCAGCGTTTCTACGATTCCCAGGGGGCGAAAGCCTGGGCCTCCGGCGTGGTCCCCCACTACATCACCGGCAACGGCTGGATCGCCGACAGCTACGCCAAGGTGGTGCTCGGCTGGCTCCGCGACTGCACGGCGATGATGACGGCGGCCGAGCCGGGCTCGTTCCCGCCGCTCGATCCGCGGCATCCGGTCACGATCGTGGAGCTCGGCTGCGGCTCGGGACGGTTCGGCTTCCAGTTCCTCAGCCGCCTCCTCGACCTCCTCGGCCGCTCGGCGCTGCGTCAGGTACGGGTCCGCTATGTGATGACCGATTTCACCGACAGCATCCTCGATCCCCTGCGCCGGCACCCCGCGCTCCAGCCCTGGATCGCAGAGGGGCTCCTCGATTTCGCCCGCTTCGACGCCACCGCGCCTGGAGATGAAATCGGAGAGGTGCGCAATCCGCTGATCGTGATCGCCAACTACGTCTTCGACAGCCTCCCGCAGGACGCCTTCGCCGTGCGTGGCGGCGAGCTCTTCGAGCTTCTCCCCGTGCTCACCGTGCCAGAGGCGGAGGAGGACCTCGCCGAGCCGACGATCCTCCAGCGCGTGGAGGTCTCCTGGGAGGAGCGGCCGGTCGAGACGTCCTACTACGGCGATCCGGAGCTCGACGCCATGCTCCGCGAATACGTGGAGCGGCTGAAGGATTCGACGCTCCTGGTGCCCCTCACCGCCATCCGCTGCCTGCGCCGGCTCGCGGCGCTGGCCGGCGGCCGCCTCCTGCTCCTCTCGGGGGACAAGGGCTACTGCCGCGAAGAGCTGATCGAAGGGCGCGGCCAGCCCGCGGTGACCACCCACGGCAGCCTGTCGATGATGGTCGACTACTACGCGCTCGGCCGCTGGTTCGCCGGCCGGGGGGGCGAGCTGCTGGTCACCTCCCACCTGCGGACCAGCCTGAGCGTCGTCGCCGGGCTCCTCGGCACGCCGCCGGGAGGAACCGTGGAGACCCGGCTGGCCTTCGACGACGCGATGGAGCGGCGAGGACCGGACGACTTCTTCGATCTCCGCGGCGGCTTCGGGACGGTCTACGACGACCTCACCCTGGAGCACCTCCTGGCCTGGGTGCGCATCTCCGGCTGGGACGCCCACGTGATGCTCGGCTGCTGGCCGATCCTGATGAAGCACGCGGCGTCGGCGGCGGGGATCTTCCGGCTGGAGACCTACCGCGCCGTCTACGAGGTCTGGGAGCGCTACTTCCCCCTGCGCGAGGCGCGCGACCTCGCCTTCCATCTCGGCGTCCTGCTCTGCGAGATCGACTGCCACCAGGACGCCCTCCCCTTCTTCCACGAGTCCGTGGCAACCTACGGTCCCAACCCGGCGACGGTGTTCAACATCGGCCTCTGCCTGTACCACCTGGGAAATCTGGAAGAGGCCGGCCGGCAGATGGACCTCGCCCTGGCGGACGCGCCGGAGTTCGAGCCGGCCCGCGAGCTGCGGGAGGAGATCGCGGCGGCGCTGAAGGCGGCGCGGCCGAAGAGATCGAGAAAGAAGGCGGAATAGAGGCGATGGCGCGCCTTCCGCCCCGGGCAGGGCTTCGATCGGCGTCCGTGGCCTGCGACCTCATCCCCTACCCTTCTCCTGAAGGAGAAGGGGGACGACTGCGATGCGGCCCCAGCCGAGCCCTCCCTCTCCTTTAGTCCCTTACCAGAGGGATCTTAGTCCCTTACCAGAGGGATCTTAGCCAAACTGGTAACGATTTTACGTCCTTTTTACGTCATTACCTCTTTGGCGAGAGCGGGTACCAGAAAGAGGCGTCTGAGTTTCAACGCTGCACAGATGACCCTCTGACCGAGTCG
>DASWQX010000057.1:0-5214 GCA_036403495.1 Thermoanaerobaculia bacterium | reverse complement strand
GTCCACCAGAACTGTTTCCCGAGCGGCAGCGGCCGCGGCATCGCAGGGGGCCTGGCGGCGGGCTCCGTGTCGTCCGCCGGGATCACCGAGCGCACGTTGAGGCCGAGCCCCGCGGGGGTCGGCGAGGCCACCGTCCCGCTCTTGAACGGCAGCGCGACCGCCAGCGGCGGCAGCGGCACGCTCCCGGTGCGGAACGCCGCCAGCGTAAGCCGCTGCTGCCAAGTGGCGATCCCCCCCTGCTGGGAGACCTTCACCGGCTCGGTCTTGGCGGTGATCTCCACCTCGCCCCAGGTCTTGCCCCAAGCCGGAAAGCGCGGATCGGCCGCCAGGTTCGCCGTGGGGACCTTGACGGTGATCGTCGCCTGGACCGGATCGCCGACGGTGGGGTTGGCGGGGGTGAGGGCGACGGTGACGGGTTGGGCGAGGGCGGGGGCGGCGAGGAGGAGGCTTACGGCCCAGCCCCGCAGGCCTCGGCCCCGCCCGGGCATCAATGCCCGGGCTACGTTCCAACCGAGAAGCCGGCTGAAGCCGGCTCGCGAAACACCGGTCTGCCTTGAGCCGGCTTCAGCCGGCTTTTTGGTTCCGGCGTAGCCCGGGCATTGATGCCCGGGCGGCGGGGCCACGATCGTCCCCCTCACCGCCGCAACCTCTTCCGCCGCGCCTCGAAGAACGCCAGCAGCGTATTGATGTACGGCCGGTCGGTCCGCAGCTCCAGGCGGTCGACGCCGAGCTTGCGGGTGAGCTTGGCGAGGTCGGCGCGCTCGCGCCGCCGCTCCTCGGCGTGGCGGCGGGCGAGGCGCTTGCCGCTGACCAGCGCCGTCTCGCCGGTCTCGGCATCTCGCAGCACCACCGGGCCGACCGCCGGGATCTCCTGGTCGCGGGGATCGACGATCTCCACCACGATCACGTCGTGGCGGGCGGCGGCGGCCTTGAGGGCGCGGGTGCAGTTGGAGCCGAGGAAGTCCGAGATCACGAACAGCACCGCGCGGCGCTTCAGCGTCGCCAGCACCGCGTCGAGCCCCTTTTCGAGATCGGTCCCCCCCTGGGCCGGGCGGTCGAGGATCTCGCGCACCAGCCGCAGCACGTGGGTCCGCCGCCGCCGCGGCTCCAGGAAGAGCTCCAGCCGGTCGCTCACCAGGGCGGCGCCGACGCGGTCCTGGTTGCGCAGGGCGGCGAAGGAGAGGAGGGCGGCGATCTCCGCCGACAGCTCGCGCTTGAGGATCGCCCGCGAGCCGAACGACAGGCTCCCCGACACGTCCACCACCAGGAAGATCGTGAGGTCGCGTTCCTCGACGAACTTCTTGACGAACGGCGTGCCCATGCGCGCCGTGACGTTCCAGTCGATCGTGCGCACGTCGTCGCCCGGCTGGTAGGGGCGCACCTCGGCGAACTCCATGCCGAGCCCCTTGAACACCGAGTGGTAGTCGCCGGCGACCCCCTGGTCGACCATGCGGT
Source organism: Thermoanaerobaculia bacterium (assembly GCA_036403495.1). GTDB lineage: Bacteria > Acidobacteriota > Thermoanaerobaculia > Multivoradales > UBA5704 > DATARR01. The sequence continues at coordinate 3,759 of DASWQX010000057.1, read as the reverse complement.
TGGTGGCGATCTCGATCCGCCGCACCTTGCGCATCAGGTCGGCCGGCAGGGCGGCGCTCCGCGGCCGTCGAGCCGTCGGGGAGGCGCTCGGAGGAGGTTCGCGTCGGCGCAGGAAGCCCAGCATCGCGAAGGCCTCCGCTCTCAGGGCACCGGGATGCGGTCGAGCAGCCGCGCGATCAGCGCGTCGGTCGTGATCTCTTCGGCCTCGGCCTCGTAGGTGGGAACGATGCGGTGGCGGAGCACGTCGGGAGCCAGCTCCTTGACGTCCTCCGGGATCACGTAGCCGCGACCCCGGATCAGGGCCAGCGCCTTGGCGGCGCGGGCCAGGAACAGGGTGGCGCGCGGCGAGGCGCCGAACGAGATCAGGTCGGTGAGATCGCCGAGGCCGGCCGCCTTGGGATCGCGGGTGGCCAGCACCAGGTCGAGGATGTAGCCGCGGATCTTGCCGTCGAGATAGACGCCGTCCACCACCTCGCGCAGGGCGAGCAGCCGCTCGCGGTCGAGCACGGGATGGGCGCGGAGGTCGCCGGCGACCAGCATGCGATCGAGGATCTCGGCCTCCTCGCGGCGCGACGGATAGTCGACCTTGAGCTTCATCATGAAGCGGTCGATCTGCGCCTCGGCGAGCGGGTAGGTCCCCTCCTGCTCGATCGGGTTCTGGGTCGCCATCACCATGAACGGCTCGGGGAGGGAGTAGGTGCGGTCGCCCAGCGTCACCTGCCGCTCCTCCATCGACTCCAGCAGCGCCGACTGCACCTTGGCGGGCGCGCGGTTGATCTCGTCGGCGAGCAGCAGGTGGGTGAACACCGGCCCGCGGCGGGCGAGGAACTCGGCGGTCCGCTGGTCGTAGATCAGCGTGCCCACGAGGTCGGCCGGCAGCAGGTCGGGGGTGAACTGGATGCGCTGGAAGTCGATCGACATTGTCTGCGCCAGCGTCTTCACGGCCAGCGTCTTGGCGAGCCCCGGCACCCCCTCGATCAGCACATGGCCGCGGGCGAGCAGGCCCACCAGCAGGCGGTCGAGCAGATAGTCCTGCCCCACGATCACCCGGCGGAGCTCCGCCTCGATCCGCTTCAGGGTGAGGGTTTCGCGTTCGACGTCACGGTTCAGGGTCGCTACATTCGGTTCCATAGATTCGTTTCCGTAGGTACTCCGGGTTACTCCCAGATAGCAAGGGAAATGCCAAGGGGGATTTTCCCTCGGTTTCTCTAGGAGCCTGTCGGGAAACCCGGAAAATGAGTCGTTCGACCCCAATTAGCAGTACTCACCTTTGGTGCATACCGCAATATATGGGCGCGCTCAGAGGTTTCCCGACAGGCTCCTAGGGGAAACTCGTTCCCGTCGCCACTCTCGCTCCGCCCTCGCGGCGGCTTTATGGGCCAAATTGGCACATCGCGCGGACTCGTCTGATACGGTTCTCTGCGTGCGCCAGCCCCGACTGAAAAAGGCCCTCGGCCAGCACCACCTGATCGACGGCGCCCTCTGCCGGCCGCTGGTCGACTTCCTGGCTCCGGACGGCCAGCGGGTGCTGGAGATCGGCCCCGGCGGCGGCGTGCTGACGGCGGAGCTCCTCGCCGCCGGCGCCCGCGTGCTCGGCTGGGAGCTCGACCCCGACTGGGCGGCGGTCCTCCGCCGCGCCTTCCCCGGCCGCCTCGCCCTGGTCGTAGGCGATGCCCTCGAGATCGCCTGGGACCGCCTGCCTGCGCCGACTCTGGTCACCGGGAATCTACCCTACAACGTCGCCACGGCAATCCTCGAAGACCTCCTGCCGCGCCACGAGAACGTCCCGAAAGCCGCCTTCCTGGTCCAGAAGGAGGTCGCGGCCCGCATCGTCGCCACCCCGCGGACTCCTGCCTACGGCTCCTTCAGCGTGATCGTGGCCGCCTGCGCCAGGGCGCGAATCCTGGGCAAGGTCCGCCCCGGAAGCTTCCGCCCGCCGCCCAAGGTCGACAGCGCCTTCGTCGGCCTCGACCTCCAGCCGCCTCCCTTGCCGCAGGAAGAGATGCCCGCCTTCATCGCCCTCGTCCGCCTCGCCTTCGCCCAGCGGCGGAAGACCCTGCGGAACGCGCTGGCCGCCGGCTGGGGGAGGGAAAGAGCGGAAGCGGTGCTCGCCGCGGCGGGGATCCCCGAGCGGGCGCGGGCGGAGGAGTTGGGGCTGGGGGAGTTTCTGGGGATTTATGGCTACTTTGTCAGATTGCCCGCCCCCGCCCGGGCGGGGGCGGGCGCTCGCAGTCTGACAAAGTAGTTCTCCACCGGGCTGTCGCCCGACCCCGGGGGATGAAACCGGCCCGAGTTTCTTCGTAGAATTATGCCCGGGGTGTAAAAAGCGCGCTTTCAAGGGCTTGGGGTTCCGCTGCGCATCGGACCTGCCACTATCGAAGAAGCCAGGGCGGAAGTTGCCGCCGTGCGGAAATTCGCCTGAGCGACTGGTTACTTCGCGATATCCGCTGGTAGCGGATCGTCGAGGTTTTCGGAGCACCCCTCGACGGGAATTCCCATACCTTCCCGGATCGACTTCCGCATACCGGGGATGGAGAGCAGGTAGTTCGTCTCGCGAAGGGCTGCGGATTGTAAGCATTCCGCCGTGTTCTCGAAACTGACCAGCCGCCGCACCAGGGCGTTGTACCGGGAGTGCGCCGAATCCGAGTCGGTCGCGGCCAGCACCTCGTAGAGGCGATGCTCCGGCGAGGGGAAGACAGTCTCGGGGACCGCCAGGCCGATCCGGCGCAGGCGGTGGGCGCCGATCGAGACCAGGAGAGCGGGGATCGACTCGACGCCTCGGGCGAGGTCGGCCAAGCCTTCCTGGACCAGATCGCCGCCGGGGAATGCCGAGAGATCCATGGTCCGGAGTATAGCGGCCTGGGCGCCGTCAGGCGGGCCAGACTACTAGGGCTTCCGGAGCAAGAACAGATCCTGGGTGGGGTTGCCCAGCGCACCGCTCGGCACAAAGTCCACGATCCGCCAGTCCGCGGCCAGCGTCTCCCGCACGTACGCCGGAGGCTGGAAGGCGTTGCAGTAGTTGGTGCCCAGGTGGTCCTCGTCCACGACGACGAGATCGCCTCGATCGTAGACCTCTCTGAGGGCGGGCGGCAGCCTCTCCCGGTAGGAGTCTCCGTGCGTCGTCAGCAGCAGACAGCCTCCGGGCCGCAGGATGCGGCGGAGCTCCTGAATCCAGGCGATCTGGCTCTCCTCCGGCAGATGGGTGAAGACCGACAGGGCATAGGCGAGGTCGAAGCCCGCGTCGGGATAGGGGAGCGGAGGAGCGGGCTGGTTGACCACGAAGCGGCCAAAGGGCAGGTGACGGCTGCACCACGCGATGAGTCGGGGGTTGTAATCGGCGCCGTGCACCCGGACGTCAGGAAACGCCTGCCAGTAGCGCGTGACCCGTCCGCAGCCGCAGCCGAAGTCGAGGACGTCGGAGAGCCTGGACGCCTCGACGCCGTTCTTTCCGAGGGTATCGACGATCGACTGAAAGCCGCGGCGGCCGCTGTCCAGGAACCAGGACGCGTCCGCGGTGCCGGCGACGAGATGGAGAAGCTCCGGCGGGGGGACCGGCAGGCCGTCCGGCCCCTTGCGCCACCAGTACGCGCCGTATTGGACCCAGGAGCGCATGAGGGCTGGAGCTGAACGCAGCGAGCGGACCCCGGCGACGAGCCAGGGATATTTTTTGAGTCGTGCTCTCAGGCCAGGGTTTCCGGTACTCACGAGGCGCTGAGGATAGAGGCTTACGGGCGGACGAGCAACGTGCAGCGCCCCCGA
>DASWQX010000056.1:0-8498 GCA_036403495.1 Thermoanaerobaculia bacterium | reverse complement strand
ATGAAGAAGGTCAACGCCACGCGGCCGACGTGGGGGAGCCGGCGGTACCAACTGTCCTTCCCCAGCGCCCGCTCCAGAGCGAGCCAGCCGCCGTGGATGGCGCCCCAGATCACGAACGTCCAGGCCGCGCCGTGCCAGAGGCCGCCGATCAGCATCACCAGCACGAGGTTGATGTAGGTGCGCGTCTCCCCCTTGCGGTTGCCGCCGAGCGGGATGTAAAGGTAATCGCGCAACCAGGTCGAGAGCGACAGGTGCCAGCGGCGCCAGAAATCGGTGATCGATTCGGCCTTGTACGGCGAATCGAAATTCTTCGGGAACATGAAACCGAGCATCAGGGCGAGGCCGATCGCCATGTCCGAGTAGCCGCTGAAATCGAAATAGATCTGGAAGGCGTAGGCGAACAGCCCCTGCCAGGCATCGAGGGCGCCGAGCGAGGCGGCACCGAAGGTGGTGTCGGCGATCCGGCCGCAGGGGTTGGCGAGCAGCACCTTCTTCGCCATCCCCAGGCAGAAGAAGGAGACGCCGCGGGCGAACTTCTCGCTGGTGATCGTGCGGTGGGCGAGCTGGTCGGCGATCTCCGAAAAGCGGATGATCGGCCCCGCCACCAGGTCGGGGAACATCGATTCGAAACAGAAGAAGTCGAGCAGATCGCGCATGGCGCGCGCGTCGCCGCGGTAGACGTCGATCGCGTAGCTCATGCTCTTGAAGGTGTAGAAGCTGATGCCGAGCGGCAGCACCACCCGCATCACCGAATCGAGCCGCAGGCCGGTGAAGCCGAACGCCGCGACGATCGCGTTGTAGCTGTCCACCGAAAAATTGAAGTATTTGAAGAATCCGAGCAGCAGCAGGTTGGCGGTGATCGAAACGGTGAGGATCACTCTCTGCCGCCGGCTGCGCGGGCCGCCTGGTTCGAGGAGCGGAAGCTCGCCGCGCCAGGGGGGGCGGAAGCCGCCGGTCAGCCCCAGGCCGCAGAGATAATCGATCAGTGTCGAGGTCATCAACAGCGGGATGAACGCCACGTTCGCCCAGCCGTAGAAGACGAAGCTGAACAGGGTGAGGACGAGGTTCTGCAACCGCCGCGGCGCCAGGAAATAGGCGGCCAGGGCGAGCGGCAGGAAGTAGTAGACGAAGAGGTGGGAGCTGAAGACCACGGGTCCGGCTCACCCGCTCGTCGGGTCGTAGTAGAGCGGTGAGGCGGTGCCGGGGTCCTTCGGCAGGTCGTTCGAGAGATAGATGCTCTCGAGCTGGCCGTTGGCGTTGAACGGCTCCAGCGTCAGCGGGACCGGGGCGCCCGGCGGGGTCTTGAGCGTCTCGCCGTCGAGGATCACCCAGCGGGCCACCCGCACGGTCGAGCCGGCCGCGATCCCCGCCGGCGCGCGGTCCACCCGGTACTGGCAGACGGCGAGCGCCTGCCGGTAGGGGGCGATCTCGTCGAGCGAGGGGACGCGCGAGCAGCGCTGGAGGGTGGCCGTCACCTGGGTCCGCGGCACGGCCGGCCGGCGCGCCCGCTCGGCGGCGTAGCGGCGGGCGTTCTCCGCCACCTCGTCGGCGCCGAGCAGGCGGTCGTAGAGGGCGAGCCCCTCGACCACCCCGCGCCAGGGCCGCTCGTTGTCGTCGCCGATGCCGCTGGCGCCGACGGAAAGTGAGCCCGGCTGCCAGGCGAAGAAATCCCCCTGCCAGGCACCGCCGTCGAGCGCCGGAGCGCCGTCGAGCCAGACCACCTGCCGCCCCGGGCTGTAGCCGAGGGCGACGTGCACCGGCCGCCCGGCCTGGAGCTTCCCGAAGCGGACCGGCTCGCCGCCCGAATGGTCGCGCAGCAGGCGCCAGAGCAGGGCGTCCCCCTGCTGCTCGAGCTGGAGGAGGGGCTCCCCCTTGAAGCGGCCGAAGGAGAGGATCACCGCCGAGGTCTGGGGCGTCACGACGGCGGGGGTGAGCGTCAGCTCCAGCGTCAGCTCGTTGCTCTTCTTCACCAGCTCGACGAGGTTCTTGCCCGCCTCCGCCTCGGCCTGGAAGGCGCCGTCGCCCACCAGCAGCATGGCGTGATCGTGGTCCAGCCGTGCCCGGCCGTGGGGAGCGATCGTGTAGGCGCGGTCGGCGGCCTGCGCCGGATCGGGGACGAGGTTCGGCTGATCGGCGGTGTCCCAGAGCAGGACGAGGCTCTTGCGGTCGGTGGGCCAGCTCGCCGGCGGCACCGCGAGGTCGACCGGCGCCAGGGCGTTCGGCCGCTGCGCGCGGTCGACGACCCCTTCGAGGTGCAGGTGGTCGCCCGTCGTCTGCTCCTGGGCGAGGGAGACCGTGAGGCTCCGCCCGTCGGCCGCGACCGCGATGCCGGTGATCGCCCGTCCCGAGGCCAGCCGGGCCTTCACGCCGCCGGGAGCGGGGGAGACCGGCTCGTCGAGCTCGACGCGGATCTCGCGCCCCTGGCGAAGCTCGGCTTTCAGGGCGTGCGGCGGCTGCGCCGGCAGGATCGTCGCCCGGCCGCGCAGCAGGACCCCCCCCTGGCCGGCCGCCCGCGCCGTCACCGCGAAGCTCCCCGGCTTCTCGTAGGTGTGCTCGCCGTTGCTGGTTCCGGCCGGCGTGCCGTCGCCGAAGTCCCAGACCGCGTCGGGGCCGAGCCGGGCGTCCTGGAGGTGGACGCGGAAGGGCGCCTCGCCGAACGTCCGGCCGAGAGGCAGCGGCTCCACGTGGACGTCCGGATAGCGGTCCGGCGTCGGCGCCGAGGTGTACTTGAGCGGCTGGCCGAGGACGTCGAGGGTGTTCGGATCGACCTCCACCACGAAGATGTCGTAGTTCCCCTTCTCGTGGTCGTGCTCGTTGGGCGAGGCGCCGAAGGCGAGCAGCGACGAGCCGTTCGAGAGCATGGGGAAGTACATGTAGGCCTGCGCGCCGAGGCGGGGATCGTTCTTCTCGAACAGCGCCTTCGGGGTGCGCGTCGCGAGATCCAGGGCGCGCATCGGTCCCCCGGCGCCGGCCATCCAGATCCCCCAGCGGCCGTCGTCCGAGAAGTAGGGCTCGCAGCCGCCGTAGGGGGTGCGCTCGGTGACGGCCCGGCGGGCGGCGTCGTAGAGCGAGAAGGTCGGCAGCCCGGTAGTGGCGTGGGTCCGCGTGCGGTTCACCAGCCAGCCGTGCCCCTCGCTGCTCGGCGAAGCGATCTTCTCCGTCTTCGACGTGGCGAGGTCGAGGACGAGGGTGTTGCCGTCGCCGTCGATGAACTGGAGCTTGGTGTCGCTATCCCAGATCGCGGCGCGGTGGCCGCGGCTGTAGGTCTGCGCCTTGGGAGCCACGACGCGGTCCCCCTTGCCGTCCGGCCCGATCAGGTGGAGCTCGCCGGCTTCGGGGTCGGCGCCGTACTTGAAGTTGCTGAGGCTAAGGTAGGCCACCTGTTTGCCGTCCGGCGAGATGTGGGAGCAGCAGTGCTCGTGCCCCGGCTCCTCGGCGGTGAGCTGGCGGAGCCCCGAGCCGTCGAGCCGGCGGGTCCAGATCCGCCAGGGACCGGTGCGGTCCGACTCCCAGACCAGAAAGCCGTCGCCGAGGCGCGCGTACTCGGGGGAGGAGACCTCCGGCCCCGCCGCCACCGCCGGCCGCGCGTCGGTCCCCGGCTTGAGCGCCCGCAGCGCGGCGCGCACCGTGTCCTTGTGCCCGCGGACCCACCAGGCGCTGGCGGCCAGCGCCGCGGCAAGGAGGAGGAGCGCGAGCGTGAGAGCCTTGCCGGTTCTGGATCTTGGGGAGGTCATGACGAGGTTTGCCGTCGCGTTTCAGGCGGCCGGCGGCTGGCGAGTCTATCCGGCCCGCCGCCGGAGGTTCAACAGGAAGGCGACCGTGCGGTCGGCGACCACCTCGTGGCCGGCGGTGGTGAAGTGCTGATCCTCGGGGAAGAACAGCACCTTCCCCCTACGGAGCTGGTCCGAGAAGGGGGGGGTGAGGTCGAGGAACGGCACGCCGCAGCGCGCCAGCACGCCGGAGAAGACCTCGTTGGGGAGGGCGCGATCGGCGGCCGAGGGGGAGAGACTGAGCTGGCGCAGCGTCCGGCCCCATTGGCGCTCGTCCGCCTGCAGCTTGGAGGGGAGGAGAATGGCGGCCACCGCGATGTGGTCGGCGCGGGTAATGGCGAGGAGCCGGCGGATCGCCGTCTCCGAGCGGGCGCCGCCGCGCTCCGCCGCCGGCCGGTTGCGCGGATCGTAGAGGGCCATCTCCTCGCGCAGGCCGCGGATGGCGCCGGGCTCCGGCATGTGGAGCGCCCGCCGCAGGGGGCGGTCGACCGACTGCGGGATCGAGAACTTGAGCAGGGCGAAGAGCTGGGAGTGCTGGAACAGCCAGTGGAGGGGCCGCGAGCGGTGGAGCTCGGCCTCGTCCAGAATGTCGCCGTCGACCACGAAGGTCCGCGGCCGGTCCGGCGCGGCGTCCTGGAGGTCGTTGCCGGTGAAGATGCCGAGGACGATCAGGTCCGGGTGGAGCCCCGCCCCGTAGCGCTCGAACCAGGCCACCTCGTCCGGCACGCCATAGCCGCCGATCCCGGCGTTGATCGCCTCCGTGGGAATGCCGCCGCGGGAGAGCCGGGCGGCGATCCGCGCCGGGAAGGCCTCCTCCTCCTCGACGCCGGTGCCGAAGGTGAAGGAGTCGCCGAGCACCAGGACCCGCTGGAGGCCGGCGCGCCGCGGGCCGGGCTCGGGGCCGCGGATGCCGAGCGAGTTGATCCGCACCTGAGTGGTGAACTCCGTCCAGTTGCCGATCACGCCGCGCAGGCCGGGGCGCATGCGGTGGCCGACGAACGGGTCCGCGACGTAGAGCCCTGGGATGGCGTAGAACGCCGGCTGCGGCCGGAAGGCGCGCACCGCCACCTCGGCCGCCGCCAGAAAGGCGAAAGCGGCCAGGACGAGGATCGACAGGAGCTTGAGGCGGCGTTTCATCGGTGAAGGGGCAGGCGGGGCCGGCATCCCGGCGCGGAGGCTAGTGTAGTGCACCCGAAGTTCGGTGACTTTCGTCACACTCCCCCATTGGGGAGACTCCCCCCCGTCGGGGAGACCCCTCGGCCTCGTTGGGAGACCCCTCTCCCTTGCGGGAATACCCCTCGTACTTGTTGGGAGACCCCTCTCCCTCGTGGGAATACCCCTCGTACTCGTTGGGAGACCCCTCTCCCTAGCGGGAATGCCCCTCGTACTCGTTGGGAGACCCCTCTCCCTTGCGGGAATACCCCTCGTACTCGTTGGGAGACCCCTCTCCCTCGCGGGAATACCCCTCGTACTGGTTGGGAGACCCCTCTCCCTCGCGGGAATACCCCTCGTACTTGTTGGGAGACCCCTCTCCCTCGCGGGGAGACCCCTCGTCCTGGTTGGGGAGCCTGTCCGAAGATCCAAGGTCAGGGTATCAAACCGGTCCGTGGCCGGGGTCCAGGCAGGTGCGGTTGTGGATGTCCCGGGTCAGCTCTTCCACCCGCTGCGTCAGCTCCTGGGTGGTGCGGGTCAGCTCGGTGTTCTGCTCCAGCAGCTTGACGATCATCTCCTGCTGGTGTGCGGCCAGCGCCTGGCGCTCGGAGCTGGCGGCGGCCAGCGCCTCGCGGTGCTGGGCGTCGGCCTCGGAGAGCGCCTTGTCGCGGTCCGCCTGCCGCGTCTGGGCGAGCAGGATCAGCGGCGCCGCGTAGGCCGCCTGGGTGCTGAACGCCAGGTTGAGCAGGATGAACGGGTAGGGGTCGAAGTGGGCGAGCCCCCAGACGTTGAAGCCGATCCAGACGGCCACCAGCAAGGTCTGGGCGATCAGGAAGACCGGCGTGCCGAAGAAGCGGGCGAAACCCTCCGCGTTGCGGCCGAACCAGTCGCCGCCGAAGGCCGAGGCGAGGTGGAGATGGGGAGCGTGGAAGCGGAGGCGGTGGTCGGCGGCTTGCGGCACGGCGTTCGCGGACGGATCCGAAGGCATGTCTATCCTCCCGGCGTTTCATTGGAGACGGCGAGGACGCGGTCGCGCCCTCGTGCGATGCTAGCAGGACCCGGGCGCCCTCACAGCCCGAGCAGGTTGGGGCAGAGCTTCGTATACCCCTTCTCGGCCGCCCACAGGCTGAGCGGGATGGCCGCCAGCTCGTCCACCACCGGCATGGCATGGCCGTCCTTGGTCAGGTCGATCGTCTTGAGATAATGATGGCAGGTGTCGCACGCCTCGACGCGGACGTGGGGGAGCTCCTCGGCGATGTAGACGGGGAGCTTGTCGACGCTCTCCTCGCCGCAGGCGGAACAGACGATGCGCCGGAAGTCCCACTCGTGGGCGCAGAGCGAGCAGATCAGCGAGCGCTTGCCGCCGTCCCCCTGGGGCCGGAGGACCCCGACCAGCGGCGGGCCGGAGCAGAGCGGGCAGAGGTAGGGCGTGCCGTCGGCCTCCAGCGGTTCGGTGTGATCGGCAAGGTACTCGGCGTAGGGTTGCAGGAACGTCCAGGCGATCAGGGCCTCGGTGGGGGCAAGCTCCGCGCCGCCGGCCTGCCAGAATTCGTCGAGCAGCTCCCCCCAGCGCGTCTCCCCCTCGGCGTTGAGCCCGGCGGCCGCTTGCGCGAGGAGAAGCGGCGAGGCGTCCTGGACGAACGACAGATAGGGCGCGAACCAAGGGAGGACGATGGAGAGCTCAGGGCCGTCGCGCAGCGAGCCCGGAGGCCGGACTCGTTGCGACGTGCCGACCACGGGCGCCAAGCCCTCGTACAGGGACTTCTGGAAGCTGGCGATGTGCCCGTAGAAGCTCAGGCCCTCGGCCGCAAAGGGGTATCTCACCGCCAGATCGGTCGCCCGCCGGATCCGCTGGTCCCACGGGCTGCCGCCCCCCTTCATTTCCTGGCCGCGGAGTCGGCCGGGGAACCGCCGCGGGCGACCCGCTCGTACCAGAGCCGGTGGAACCGCGACGCCCAGGTGCGCGAGACGTCGCCGCGGACGATCGAGGCGAAGGCGCCGCGCTCCACCGCCAAGCCCATGTAGACGTGGATCATGAACAGCGCGATCGTCAGCAGGGCGGCGATGGGGTGGACGATCACGGCGAGCAGCCGCAGGAAATGCAGGCTCCACGGCACCCAGTGGGGCTCCCAGAGCACCAGCCCGGAGAGGAAGAGCAGGATCCCGCAGACCAGGAAGCCCCAGAAGAGCCCTTTCTGGCCGGCGTTGAAGCGGTCCTCGTCGGGGACTTGGTCGTCCTCGTTGCGGACGTAGTGCCGGATCGCGTGCAGCCACTCCCGGTCGCGCGCCGTGAAGCGCATCTGCGAGCCCCAGATGCCCCACATCCAGAGCACCGCGATCGTGAAGATCACCCCGAACCAGGGGTGCAGCTCGCGGGCGATGGTGGGCCCACCGAGGATCGCGGTGATCCAGAACAGCCAGGGAGACCAGAAGGCGAGGCCGCTGAGCAGGAGGTACAGGTAGGAGAAACCCGACAGCCAGTGCATCAACCGCTCGCGGAAGGTGTAGCGCAGAATCCGGTCGGCCGGCAGTGCGTTCGCGACGCTCATGGCTGTTTTCCCTCCCGGAACTCCTCTTTTTCCTCGTCGACGACCTTCGGTCCGAAACGCAGGTAATGGACGAACATGCCGATCAGGCCGCCGGCCATGGCGAGGTTGCCGATCCACTTCAGCGGCCGCTTCCAGAGCCAGACGGTCCACGGGACGTGCGGGTTCTTCGGCAGGCCGCCGTAGGCCTCCGGGTTGGTGGCGTCGTGCAGCACGTAGAGGACGTGGGTGCCCTGGACCCCCTGCGGGTTGTAGACCCCGGCGTGGGCGAAGCCGGACTGCTCGCGGAGCTGGTGGGCGCGGCTCTCGCCCAGCTCGAGCATCTCCGCCTTGGTGCCGAAGTGCAGGCAGCCGGTGGGGCACGCCTTGATGCAGGCGGGCTCCAGCCCCTCGGCCACGCGGTCCGAGCAGAGGGTACACTTGAACACCTTGCGCGATTCCGGGCTGAACTTCGGGATGTTGAACGGGCAGCCGGTGATGCAGTAGCCGCAGCCGATGCACTGGTCCTGGTTGAAGTCGACGATGCCGTTGACGTACTGCACGATGGCGCCGTCGGCCGGGCAGGCGATCAGGCACCCCGGCTCCTCGCAGTGCATGCACTGGTCCTTGCGCATCAGCAGCATCAGGCCGCCGTCGGAGGGCTCATACTCGTCGAACTTGATCAGGTTCCAGAAGTTCCACGTCGTCTCTGGCATGGTCTGGTAGCTGTTCTGGAACGTGGTTTCGCTGAAGGAGAGGCCGTTCCACTCGAGGCAGGCGACCTCGCACGCCTTGCAGCCGATGCAGGTCGTGGTGTCGATGAACTTGGAGACCGTGGGCAGGATGCGGATCCCGGTCCCCTGGCCACGCATGCCCGCCGAGCGCTGCTTGATCTCGAGCTGAGGAGAGTTGCTCATGACTGCCTTTCCGGCAGGATGCGCGGGGTGGAGACAGCTGTGCTGCCGTCGGCCTTTTCGATCTGGACCAGGAACGCCTTGTACTCCGGGGTCCAGGTGTTCGGATCAATCGCCGACGGAGTCAGCATGTTGGC
>DASWQX010000055.1:0-7554 GCA_036403495.1 Thermoanaerobaculia bacterium | reverse complement strand
CCCTCCTTGAGGGCCTTGAGCGCGGCGGCGTTTCCGAACAGCTTGGCCGTGCCCTCCACCGCTTTGGCCCACGAGCCCCAGGCGCCCGAGCCCTCCGAGGGCTTGCCGCCGTGCTGCTCGACGTGGTGCCACAACTGGTCGGCGGCATCGCGGTGGTCCTTCGCGAAACGGTGGAGATCCTGGGCCCCGGGCTCGGTTCCTGCCTTCTCAAGGGCTTGGCGGTAGGTTTCGATCGCAGACATCTCGCCCCGCAGCAGACTGTTGAGGGCGGTCACATCGGTCGTGGTGGATGTCGTTGGCATCGTGAGCTCTCCTTGAAGTGTTCGCAATGAGTTGGAGCTTTACGGCCAGCCCCTTGCCGTTCGAACGCTGCAAGGCATGTGCCGAGCATCGGGCGCCGCGCCGCCTTTTTGCGCGGCTGAAAAAGGCACGCAAGGATGTAAAGGACTGCAAGGACGAAAAGGACAAGGATTGTCAGGTGAAGTCGGCATGGCACTTCCCGATCGCGTAGCCCGTGCGTGTCAGGTAATAGCAACTGGCATTGATGTTCAGCCCCAGGTAGACTCAGGAGCTTTTGGAGGAGATCGCGAGACTATGGTGCACAGGGTCTGGTTTCGGTTCCTTCGCGTCGTGCCGGTCGGATTCCTCGCCCTGGCGATGGCGTGCGCGTCCCAGACACCCCGGCCTGTGGCGCCTGCCGCGGCTCGGCCGGCGCCGGCGCCGCAGCGGTACGACGTGATCATCATTGGCGCCGGCATGGCTGGGCTTACCGCAGGCAGGAATCTCCAGTACGCCGGGCGTTCCTTTGTGATCCTCGAGGCCACCGACCGGATCGGCGGGCGCGGCCGGACGGACGCGACGACCTTCAGCGCCCCGATCGACCTCGGCGGCGCCTGGATTCACAACGTCAAGACCAACCCTCTGACGCCGATCATCACCGGCAGCGGGTATGCCACGCAGGAGACGGACGTGGACGCCTCGCATCACCTTTTCTTCAGCCACCATTTCGCCAGCCCGCGGGAGCAGGAGCGGTTCCAGCGCATCGCCGAGGCGTTCGAAGCCTCGCTCGAAAAGTCTCAGGGCCACGACGATGCGGCCGCCAATCATCTGCCCGTCAAGGAGCCCGAGGGGGAGCCAGCATTGCCAGGAGAACCGCCTTTCGAGAAGCTGCGCGAGCTCGTCGCGCTCAACTCCGGCCCGCTCGAGAGCGCCGTGGAGTTGGAGGAGAGCTCGACGCTCGACGCAAAAGAGTTTCTGGCCGGCGAGGACGTGCTGATCCAGCGCGGCTTCGGCACGTTCGTCGAGGAGTACGGCCAGGAGCTGCTCCCGCAGGTCCGCCTGAGCTCGCCGGTGACCCGGATCGCTCGTGAAGCCGGCGGCGTGACCGTGGAGACGAAGCAGGGAGAGCGCTTCTCGGGGCGCATGGCGCTGGTGACCGTGTCGACGGGTGTTCTCGCCGCCGGCAAGATCCGGTTCGAGCCCGCGCTCCCGGCCGGCAAGATGGCGGCGATCCGCGGCCTGCCGATGGGGCTGCTCGACAAGGTGATCCTGGAGTTTTCGACGCCCGACGTCTTCCCGAAACAGGGCGGCGCCCCGGTCGAGGACTCCTGGCTGCTCTACGGCGGGGACCTCGACCGCCGCGACGACGACATGGCCTTCGTCTTCCGGCCCATGGGCTCCTTGATCGCCATCGGATTCTTCGGCGGACAGCGGGCGTGGGAGCTCGAAAAGCTGCCGAATCACGGCCGGGAGCGCATGATCGAGCTGGCCCTGGCGGCGATGAGCGACCTGTGCGGCTGCGACGCCGGCCGCGCGCTGGTGAAGTCGCGCACCACCGAGTGGGGAGCGGACGAATGGACGCTCGGTGCCTACTCGGCGGCCCTGCCGGGCCAAGCGGCGATGCGCCAGAGGCTGGCCGAGCCGATCGACCACCAACTGTATTTCGCCAGCGAGGCGTGCGATTTCTCAACCTACAACGGCAGCTTCGCCGGCGCCTACAACTCGGCGCTCAAGTCGAGCTATCAGATGATCACCTGCCTGCGCCACCAGGACCGCCACGAGGCGTGCCCGTGAAAGGCCCGAAGGGCGCTGGCCTCAGGGCTCGTCGGTCAGTCCGAGCCGGCGCTTGAGCGCGAACCAGCGGTTCCGCATCTTCCAGAAGCGGCTTGCCCGCATGGCGGCGATCCGGGTTTCGAGGGCGTCGATCCTCGCCTCGGCGTCGCCGCGAAACCGCGCCAGCTCGGCCTCGTGCTCGGTCCGCATCCGCTGCTTGTCGAGATCGCTGTAGAGCAGCCCCATGCGGGCGGACCGCAGCAGAGCCACGTGGAGGGGCCCCTCGAAGAACCGGTGCTCCCGCCCCGCGGCGTCGATCGCGGTGAGGGTGAGGAGCGCCGAGGTGTGGTCCGCTCCCTCGGGGAGGTCGAAGGACAGTTGCCACCCCACCGGCTGGACGGTCTCCATGGGGAACAGGGCGGCCGCCTCCGGGCGGGGATGGAAATCGCTCGACGAGGCCACGGCCTTGCCGTCGATGCGCACCCGGATCTCCCGCAGCGGCTCGCCGCTCACCCGGTCGACGCCCCACCCGCCGATCTGGATCTGGCGGGGGACGACGAAACCGCAGTGGTCCAGCACCCCATCGACCCCACCGGTCACGTCGAGGCCGGAGAAATCCATTCCGGGACGGTCGACGGCCACATAGAGGTCCTGAAGGCTGGCGAAGCCGCGAGGAAAGCGTGCGACCGACACGCCGGTGCCGGAAGCCATGCGGTCCAGGGCGTCCCGCACGTACCTTTCGGTCACCCAGGCGGTGCCGTACTGGGCCTTGGAAAGGGAGCCGCTCTCGCTCTGCTCCTCGAAGTGGAGGCCGCGGGCCGCCAGCTCTCCCTTGCCGGGGTGGCCGGCGGGGAGCAGGGCTTCGTCGTGGACGCTGAACACCAGGACACCGCCCGGGGCGAGCAGGCTCCACAGGCGCCGCAGCCAGGCGAGGAAGGTCCCGGCCGGGAGATGGCTGAACAGGGAGGAGACCAGGATGGCGTCGAACCGCTCGTCGCAGTGGAAGTCCGCCGGGTCGGCCGTGGAGACGAGGCCGTGGACCCCGAACCGCTGGCGCTGGAACTCGACGCCGCGGGCGTAGATGTCCGCGATCCAGACCCGTTCCGGCGGGATGTCGTGAACAATGAAGCGGGTCACCCGGCCATAGCCGCTGGCGAAGTCGAGGATCTTCCCGATCTGTCCGGGATCGCCGAAACGCCAGTCCAGGATCTGGCGATAGGTCGACCAGATCTTCCAGCCCGAGTGGAAGTACATCACCAGGGACTGGTCGAGGTCCTGACTCCCGCGGTGGCTCCCGCGGTAATAGAAGAGGCGCCACATCTCGTCCTCTTCATGGATGGCGAGGTCCACGCCGTCGCAGACGGGCGTGCCGTCGCTGAGGGCGAGCAGGAGGGCATTGGGCTGCTCCTGGGAGTAGATCAGGGAGTCATCCGGCATGGGAGAAAGCCTCGTCATGATCTCCCTTCCGAGCGCGAAAGCCAGTAGCAGGCGAGCGGTGCCGGGATCTTGAGGATTGCCGCCTCCACCTTTCCGGGGAACGTCAGCACCTCGAAGTCGGAGCTCTGGCGGGTGATCACGTAGCCGCGCGGTATCTTTTTTTCCTCGCACAGGAGACGGAGCCCCTTGAGATCGCTCTCCAGGACCGGGCTCCGGCTGTACTTGACCTCGAAGGGGATCAGGCGGAGCTGGACCTCGGCCAGGATGTCGACTTCCAGGCTCTTGCGACCCCGCCAGTAGGTGAAGCTCACGCCTGTCTGGTAATAGCGGGCGAAGACGTGTTTGAAGAACGCCGTCTCGGCCGCCGCGCCCAGCCGGCTCTCGTCTTCCAGGAGTCCCCGCCCCTTGAGCAGGACGCTTCCGGCGATGGCCGGGTCGGCGAGGTAGACCTTGAATTTTCCCCGCAGGATTTCCTTTCCGTAGCCGTAGGGAGGGAGGCGGTAAATCAGATGGGCGGCTTCGAGCAGGTCGATGAACCGGTTGACCGTAGGCTTCTTGAGACCGAGTTGGGTACAGAGGGCCTGGATGTCCAGCAAGCCGCCGTCATGGAGGCAGAGATAGAGGAACGTCCGTTCCAACTCGAGCACCCGCCGGACCCCGAACAGGGCGGTCATGTCCCGTTTGAGAACCTTGTCGACGATGTCCTCTCGCAGCAGCTTCTGAGCCAGGGTGACGCTCTCGATCAGGGCCGTCTGTGGGAAACCTCCCCGCAGCAGGTACTCGTGAAAGTGGGCGACCAGGGGGCGCGCCGTCTCACCCGCCCGGATGAGATCGGCCGGGCTCCACGAGAAAATCTCCGCCAGGGAGCGCACGTCTGGAAGGTTCGGCAACCGGATTTTCTGGATCTGGAGGTACTCCGAGAACGACAGCGTTGCCAGCCGGATGGTGTGCCATCTGCCGACTCCGGATTCCAGGCTCTCGGTCTCCAGAGGGACGGCGGAGCCGGTCACCGCGATGCGGGCCCGCTTGTCGAAGTCCACCTGGTGCTTGAGCCAGGTCTGCCAGCCCTGGGTGTACTGAATCTCGTCGAGGAGGAGGTATTCGGTCTCCTCGGAGCGGGGCTGGAGCTCCCGCCAGGCGTCGAGGACCCCCTCCAGGCCGATCAGCTTGAGGAGAGGATGGTCGAAGGTCGCATACAGGATACGTTCCGGGCGGACTCCGCGGGCCAGGAGCTCCTCGACCGCCTGCAGGAGCAGGGTGGTCTTGCCGACTTGACGTGCACCGCTGAGCAGGATGGCGCGCGGGGCGGGAGGCTCCCCCAGCCAGAGGATCAGCTCGGAGAAAGCCGTCCGCCGCCAGCCGGGGAGGTCACGGATGGTCCCGGCGTCCCACCAGGAGTTGTACTGCCGGAGGACCGAAAAGATCTCTTGTAGAGGGGCTATCATGCTTATCGGCTGCAAATAAGGCAAGTATACTTTATCTAATTGCCGGGCGGGTCCTTTCCTGGGTCCCCCTGCAGGGGGTGGCTGTCGGGACTGCTGCCGTAGGTCTCTGATTCCCGCTACGCGAGGCCGAGGCCGAGCGGCAGGCCGGCAAGGAGCGCCGCAGGCTGGCGCTCCGTGCCTTTGGCGGCGAGGACTGTCAGCAGCTCTTCCAGCTCCCAGCGCTGGTGCTCTCCCATCAGGCAGACCTGGAGGAGGTTGCGCTCCACCAGGTAGCCGCTGCGGTAGCTCAGCCAGATCCCCCTCTCCTCGAGAGCGTCTCCCAGGGCGAGCGCCGCGACTCCCGGCGGCGGCAGGAGTGTCAGGACCATCGGGGCGGCGATCGGCTCGGGGGCCAGGACGGCGAAGCCGAGCTCCTCCAGGCGGGGGCGCAGCCAAGCGGCGAGGGCGCGGCGGCCGGCGAAGCCGTCGCTGCGGGCGGAGCGGGCGAGGCTCGTGGCGAGCGCCGAGACCAGGTTGGTGGAGGTGGTGAAGGGGACGCTGTCCGCTGCGGCGTAGCTGCCGAGGTCGAGGTAGTGCGGGAGGTGAGGCGCGGGCGCGATCGCCTCGGCATGGAAGACGAGGGCCAAGCCCGGGAAGGCGGCGAGCCCCTTGCCGGAGACGCCCGTCGCCATTTGGACGCCCGAGAGGTCGACCGCCACGTTGCCGAGCGAGCTGATGGCGTCGAGGCAGAGGGCGACGCGCCGCTCGGCGGCGATCGCTTTGAGGGCCGCGAGGTCGTTGAGCACGCCGGTCGAGGTCTCGCAATGGACGGCCCAGATCCACCGGATCTCGGGGTCCGCCTCCAGGGCGTGGCGGAGCTCATTCAGGGGGAGGGGCTCGCCCCAGCCGGCGGCGAGCTCGCGGCAGGGGAGACGCCAGCGCCGGGCCTGCCCCCCCAGGCGGGCGCCGAACTCGCCGTTGACCAGGACGACGCCGCGCCCCGGGAGGAGCGACAGTTGCGCCGCCACGGCCTCGTTGGCGAGCGTCCCCGAGCCCAGCAGGATCTCGACGTGGGGCGCGCCGGTCCGCCGGCAGAGGTCGCGGCGGATGACCGCCATCTCGGTCAGGAAGCCGGCGCCGCGGTGCGACACGGCGGGGCGCGCCAGGGCGCGGCGCACGGTGTCATGGATGGCCACCGGGCCCGGCAGGAAGTTGATCGGCCGTCCGGCGCGCTTCACGCCTCGCTCCCTTCCTGGAGCCCCGGCGTCCGGTTCAGCAGCGACGGGCTCAGCCGGTCCCAGGTCAGATACATCCCCTGGTAGGGGGCCGCCGCGGTCCCTACGGGCGGGCCGATGGGCACGCAGCCCATGTGGTAGTAGAGGGGAAGCTGCCGCTTCGCCCCCGAGAGGACCGCCAGATCGTGGCCGTGCTGCCGCGCGTGGCGCAGCACCGCTCCCATCAGGGCGACGTAGACCGTGCCACCCCGGTCGTCCCGCTCGACGGCGAGGAGACGGACCTCGCAGGGGCTCCGGTGAGGAGGGAGGTACGAGTCGAGATCTTCGAGCTTGGCGTCCAGGGAGAACGGCCGCTGGCCGCAGACCACCACCATCCCCCGCAACCGCCGCCCGTCCAGGCAGACGTAGCAGGCGCTCTGCGCCAGCAGGCGGTCGACCAGCCGCCGCTCGTCGTTGGGGGAGTGCTGGGGGATCTCCTCGACGAAAGTCCTATAGGTCAGGCTGTAGACCTGTTCGAGCTCCCAGTCTTCCGTCGCGCTCTTGACCTTCAGATTCATGGCGACCCCTAGGCTCACTGAGGCCGGAAAGTCACTGCCTGGACACGAAGTGCTTGAAAGTATACCAGCGTCCTGCGCAAGCCTCATGGCAGGAGGACCAGCACCTCGCAGCGCGCTCCCGCCGCCGCCGGTTCCGCGCCGGCCCGCACGCGCACCAGGGCGGTGCCCTGGGAGAAGGCGGCGAGGTCGTGGGAGCCCTTGAAGGCGTGGGGAGTGACCAGGAGCTCTCCTTCCCGCGCCTCGACGGCCGCCGGCAGGAAGCGGTCGCGGGGGCCGGCGCCGGGGAGGGGGGCGGCGAGGGTGCCGCGCAAGGCGGGACCCCACCAGGAGTCCGCGAAGCCCAGCAGGCGGCGGAGGGCGGGATGGACGAAGAGCCAGAAGCTCACCATCACCGAGGCGGGGTTCCCCGGCAGGCCGAAGACGATCCCTCCCGGGTGGGTGGCGAACACCACCGGCTTGCCCGGCTGGATCGCC
The DNA here is from genome assembly GCA_036403495.1 of Thermoanaerobaculia bacterium. GTDB lineage: Bacteria > Acidobacteriota > Thermoanaerobaculia > Multivoradales > UBA5704 > DATARR01. The sequence continues at coordinate 375 of DASWQX010000055.1, read as the reverse complement.
ACGGCGTCGAACACCACCTCGCAGCCGAAGTCCGCGAGCACCCCCTCGACAAAGTCGAACTCGCCCATCGAGACACCGCCACAGAGGAGCAGCACGTCCGACCGCAGCCCTTCCCCGACCCGTTCGCGCAGGGCGTCCACGCGGTCGGGCGCGATGCCCAACGAGTCGAAGCGGAGGCCGAGGGTGGAGCCGGCGGCGAGCAGGAAATCGGTGTTGGAGTCGCGGAGCTGGCCGGGGGCGGGGAGGCTGTCGGGGGGGACCACCTCGTCGCCGGTGGTCAGCACCGCCACGTTGGGGACGCGGTGGATCGGCACCTCGCCGTAGCCGTGGGTGGCGAGGAGGGCGAGGGCGCCGGGGGTCAGGCGGGATCCGGCG
>DASWQX010000054.1:0-6064 GCA_036403495.1 Thermoanaerobaculia bacterium | reverse complement strand
CCATTCACCGGAAAGTCGCCGAAGCGCGCCCCGGCGTCCTCCACCCGGGCGATGTACATCCGCGTGTGCCGCTGCTCGTCGTCGAGGATGCGGAGCAGGCCGCGGCGGAAATCGCCGGGCGCTTCCGGAAAGGCCAGCAGAGCCCAAGCGAACAGCTCGGCGGCCTGGAGCTCGTGGTTGGCCAGCGCGTGGAGGATGCGCGGCCGCTGCGCCAAGTCGGGCATGCCCTCGATCGACGGGACCTCGATCCGGCGTTGAAATTCGAGTCCCGGTGGCCGCCCGGGCCGCTCGAAGCGAATCGCCGGGCCCGGCGCGTCGTCGGTCAGCCCGGCCGGCGCCGGCGCCAGCTTCACGGCGAGATCCTCGGTGGTGACGAGGCGTTGAGCGAAGTCCCGGATCTCCACCGAGGAAACTTACCGCAAAACTCCCTACCGCGAAGTCGATCGTCCACGCGTCGGTCGGCCGGATGGTGGCGAAGTGCTTGGCGACGTGCGTGCGGGATCGATCTTCTTGTTCTACGTGTTCGCGGCGGGGACGTCCGAGATCAGGTTGCGGTCGTCTCCGCCGCGAAAGCCGCCGTCGCGATCATCGAGATGAGCAGTAGCCCGAGGAGCCGTTGCGCCTTCCGAACCATGAGAGCCTCCCTCCCGGTGGTCCCGGCCCCGGAGCGGACGGCCGGATCTGGACGTTGTTTCAGTGTGCGCGGTCGTAGCATGGGGTGGCGCCCGTGATCACGGTCAAGGCTACAATGCGCTTGAACAGGAGACGCCATGAGCTCCAAAGTCACCTTTAGACTGGACCAGAGAGAGAAAGCGAAAGCGAAGCTCCGACCCTGGGGGATCGTGGCCGAATTGGCCGGCCTCCTCGCCGGAGTCGAGGTTGATGAAAAGGAAAGCTACGCCGAATACCTTGCCAGGAAGTACTCCTGACTCAGATGTTGTCTCGAAAGGCGCCCCCCCACGCCGGTCGATCCGCATAGCGCCAGCTTCATCAACTTCATCGGCGCCGGCGTCGGGCTGCATCCCGACTTCGGAGGCGACTCGTCTCCTTCGCCCGAGATCTACGGCATGGTCTACGTCGTGGTGCCAGGCACTCAGCCCCGGGCACTCAGCCCCTGGTGCCGGTCACGTTCGTCGAGTTCGGCGGCGAGAGCGACGCGGGAGCTCCAGGACGCCCGGCCGGCTATCCGATTCCCGCCGAGGCGAAGACGCAGGCGAAGTGGATCGAAGGGGGATATCCCGGCAGCGCCAGCCCCGGCGGCGACCGTCACATGCTGATCGTCGACCGCGACCATCGCCTCCTCTTCTAGCTCTACCATGCCCATTGGAACGCGGCGCTCGCGCGCTGGGAGGCGGGCTCCGGCGCGGTCTTCCCGCTCGACTCCAACCTCCGCCGCCCCCGACGGCTGGACCAGCGCCGACGCGGCCGGCCTCGCCATCCTTCCCGGTCTGGTGCGCTACGACGAGGCCTTCGGCACCGCGCCGATCCAGCATGCGTTCCGCTTCACGGTCGAGTCGAGCAACCACTACGCCTTCCCCGCCTCGCACGACGCCGGCGGCACGACGGGCGCGCTCCCCATGGGCGCCCGCCTGCGCCCCAAGGCGAGCAAGGACCTCTCGGGTATACGCCCGAGGCCGGCCTCCTCTCCCAGCCCTCCGCCCGCCCTTTCCTGGGAGAGGAGGGAGAAAAGCAGGAGAGGAGAGGAAGGATGGGGTCTTTGCTTTTGACTAACTCAAACTAACCACTCCCTCTTCTCCCCGTCAGGGCGGGTGGAGGGCTGGGAGAAGAGGGCCGGGGTGATGAGGGCCCCCGCCGCATCCAAGGCCCCGCTGGTCCCGTCCACCCCTGTGATACCGTTCCCTCTTCTGTTGTTCCTGCTCCGGAGCCACCCATCATGACCGAGATCCAGGGGCCCATCCGGGTCCGTTTTGCCCCTTCGCCCACCGGCTTTCTGCACGTCGGCGGCGCCCGCACGGCCATTTACAACGACCTGCTCCGCCAGCACGTCGGTGGCGCGTTCATTCTGCGCATCGAGGACACCGACAAGGAGCGCTCCGACGACGCGATGACCCGCCAGATCCAGTCGGCTCTCGCCTGGATCGGCACCGTCTGGGACGAGGGGCCGTTCCTGCAGAGCGAGCGGCTCCCCCGCCATCAGGAGCGCGCCGCGGAGTTGCTGGCGGCCGGCAAGGCCTACCGCTGCTTCTGCACCGCCGAGGAGCTGGACGCGCAGCGCGCCGAGGCGCAGAAGAAGGGGCTCGCCTTCCGCTATCCGCGCACCTGCCTCCAGCTCTCCGCCGAGGAGATCGAGAAGAACCTCGCGGCCGGCAAGCCGTTCGCCGTCCGCTTCCAGATGCCGGACGAGCACATCACCTTCACCGATATCGTGCGCGGTGAGATGGACTTCCCGCCGGACGCCCTCGACGACTTCATCCTCCTGCGCTCGGACGGCTACCCGACCTACCACATGTCCGTGGTCTGCGACGACATCGACATGGCCATCACTCACGTCATCCGCGGCGAGGACCACCTCTCGAACACGCCCAAGCACGTCCCGCTCTTCAAGGCGCTGGGCGGCACGGTGCCCATGTTCGGACACCTCCCGCTGATCCTCGGACCGGACAAGAAGCGCCTCTCCAAGCGCTACGGAGCCACGTCGGTGGAGGAGTTCCGCAACGAGGGGATCCTGCCGCAGGCGCTCTACAACTTCCTGGCGCTCCTCGGCTGGAGCCCGGGCGGCGACCGCGAGATCCTGTCGCGCGACGAGATGATCCGCCTGTTCAGCGTCGACCGCCTGAACGATTCGCCGGCCGTGTTCGACCGCGAGAAGCTGCTCTGGATGAACTCCCAATACCTCTCCCAGCTCGACTTCGACGCCCTGCGCCCGCACCTCGAGCCCTTCCTGGCGGCGGCCGGCCTCGACGGCGCTGATCCCGCGCGCCTGGCCGCGGCGGTGAACCTCCACCGCACCCGCGCCCGCACCCTCAAGGACATCCCTGAGCTGGTCGCCCCCTACTTCAGCGACGGGATCGCCTACGACCTCGAGTCCAACGCCAAGTTCCTGAAGGACCCCGACCTCCCCGGCCACCTGGACGCCCTGCGCGACCGCTACGCCGGCCTTCCGGACTTCACCAAGGAAGCCGCCGACGCCGCCCTGCGCGCCTTGGCCGAGGAGAGGGGGATCAAGGCGGGAGTCCTGATCCACCCCACCCGCATGGCCCTCTCGGGAGCCGCCGCGGGCCCGCCGCTCTTCGACCTCGTCGAGGTGATGGGTCGCGAGGCCACCGGCCGCCACTTCGACCGCTTCATCGCCTTCCTGAGGACCCCCCCGCAGGCCGAGCCCGCGGGGAATACCGCCCAACCGGCCCAGGGTTGACCACCCCGGGCCGCTTCGGGTAACCTTCGGTCCGCCTGCTGGGAGGTCGTTCAACGGTAGGACATGCGGCTCTGACCCGCAGAATCGGGGTTCGAATCCCTGCCTCCCAGCCAATACAGAATCCTGCCTCCAACCCTGAAATCGGGACCTGTGGTGCTGGAAGATTCGGGCCAGTCTGTGGCGGTCGTCCTATCCGTAGAGGAGTATCGCCGCCTGTCCGCCGTTGAGACCCGAGAACGCGAGCGCCTCTCGCAAGAGTCTTACGATCAGATCTTTGGCCCCTTCGATCGAGGCGAGTTCCACGAGCTCACCGACCAGGAGTGGCAGGCTCTGATGGACGGTAAGCGCAAGTCCCCGCACGACCCTCAGAGCCTTGCCCTGTCGCCAAAAGGCCAGGTCGGGTGAGGCTCCGTCCTGCCCTCAGCCCCGGTCTCAACCCTGCTCCGCGTGGAGCTTCCATCGGAGGTCGCCGGCCCTGCCTCCCAGCCAACTCAAGTCAGACGACAAGGCCGCGCGAGCGGCTCCGGTGTTTCTGGACGGAATAGCCCGATGCTAAACTGATTCTCTATGAGCAGCTCCATCCTTCAGAAATATCGCGCCGAGATCCTCGACTTGGCTCTGACTCACGGAGTCCGGAACGTCCGTGTTTTCGGCTCCCTCGCCCGAGGCGAAGGCCGAGAGGACAGCGACCTCGACCTGCTCGTGACGCTTGGCGAAGGACGCTCGCTTCTGGATCTCGTGGGACTCAAGCAGGATTTGGAAGATCTCATACATCGCTCGGTCGATGTGGTCACCGAGAAAGCCCTTTCTCCCTATTTGCGAGAGCAGGTTCTCTCGGAAGCCGTTCCCCTGTGAGCCAAAGCCGGGACGATCTGTACCTGCAGCATGTGCTCGACGCGATTGGGAAGATCGAGAGCTATGTCGAAATAGGCTACGAAACGTTCATGGCCGAATCTCACTGGCAAGATGCAGTGATTCGCCAGCTCGAAATCATAGGTGAAGCGGTCAAGAGAATCGCACCCGAAGCCAAGGCGCGTCGGCCCCATATTCCTTGGCGCCGTATTGCTGGTATGCGGGATGTCCTAATCCACCAGTATATGGGAGTGGATCTGGAGGCTGTTTGGCAGGTGACACAGCACGACCTGCCGCAGCTACATGAAGGAGTCAAGTTCCTTCTTTCACCTGAAGACCAAATTGGCATCGGCAAGGAATGAGACGATGATGCTGACTCTAGATCCACCGCAGGCCCGCAGAATTGGGGTTCGAGTCCCTGCCTCCCAGGCAGCTCACAAAGACTTCAAGGCCATGCGAGCGGCCCTTGGCGTTTCGTGGGAACTCGGTGCCTTCTAGTGGACCTGAACGCATCGCCCAGCCAGAACCGGTCCCGCAAACTTTCCAGAACGAGTAACAACCGGCTGTCCGCCGTCTAAACCGACTGCAATCATAAGCCTCGTCCCGCTACCTTCGCAGTCGCCAAGTATAAGCACCTCAACACCTAGCACATAGCTAGGGATCAAAAATCGCAACATGCATCCATCCCGCCAAGCGCATGCATCTATTTGCAGTACAGGTAGCTGAGCGATAAGCTCATGCAAGAGGAACGTACTCGACCAAAACACAATATTTCATAAAGAGAGATAGTCTATCGCTAAAGCGAGAAGCCTGACGGTCTACCTTGTCAAGAGAAACGAAAGCGATCCTCACGCACTGATCAAAGTCAACCCTGAGATCAGGCCATATCCGGTCATCTCTCCTACAGGAAGAAACTGGTTCCTCTTTGTTCAGAGGTCGGACCCAAGGCCTCCTCGGTGGGCCGACTTCTTCGCTTCCCAAATTAATCCGGGAGTCTTCGGACTTACAGGATCAGTATCGGCAGTGCTCCTCGTTCCAGGCGAAGGCTTCTGGTGGGCGCTAACATTTGGCCAAGGCAGGCGCCTGCTTCATGACGACCTCTTTACAGAAGGATTCGGATTGCGGGTTGTCTTGAACAGCCTTGGAGATGGCACGCTAAAGAGTATTGACAAAGAGACGTTTGACATGATCGCAGGACACGCAAGACAGCAAGCAAGCCGAGAGGTCGGGACGGAAGAGTTTGGCCTTGATATTGAGCGCGACCTACTCTGGGCCGTAACCGGCAGCCCTAGAGATCCCACGCTGGGACAACAGCTAACAGGCCGAGACGCCCTGGTGATCTCAGCGCATATTGCGCTTAATGACCTGGAAGAATTCCTTCCGCGCCTTTATCCAATATACCTAGATACTAGGTATCGAGAAAAGTTCGCTTGGATTGATAACATTTGCGAAGTTGACAGCGACGAGCGCCAGCTATTGGATATGGAGCTCGTCGAACGCCTTCGCAGAAAAGACTTTGAACAGACTTGGCTAGCCCCTCCAGAAGTCCTTGAGTGGTCCTCCGTTCGGTATTTCTCGTATTCAGAAGCCTACCGCTCGGCCGAACGGTTCGACATTCATTGGTCTACATTTTTTGAAGAGAAAATTCCAAATCCATCTGATCTATCCGAAGATCTTCTGAAGAATCGACGCATCTTTTGTGTTGGCGATGACGGAATCACTCTCCATGATTGGCCGGTATATCGCTGTATCTATGCGGAGATTGACTACTCCGATACTTCATATTTCCTGAGCGGAGGAAAGTGGTACAGAATCACCAAATTGTTCATAGATCAG
>DASWQX010000053.1:0-1768 GCA_036403495.1 Thermoanaerobaculia bacterium | reverse complement strand
CCTGGACGTGGCCGCCCGGCTGCCGGCGGCGCTGCCCAAGGGAAGCGAGGTGCGCACCTGGAAGGACCTCAACCGGCCGCTTCTCTTCGCCCAGCGTCTGGAGAAGCTGATGATGTTCGTGGCCGTGTCGCTGATCGTCCTGGTGGCCTCTCTGGCCCTGGTGGCGGACTTGGCGCTCATCATTTCCAGCAAGCGGCCGGAGATCGGCATGCTGGGCACTCTGGGGGCGACCCCGGCGGCGCTGCGCCAAGCCTTCGTGCTGCTGGGCGGGATGGTGGCGGGTCTCGACGCCGCCCTCGACACGGCGGCGCGGCTCCCTTCCGCGCTGCCGCCGGGGAGCCGGGTGCGCACCTGGAAGGACCTCAACCGGCCGCTCCTCTTCGCCCTGCGGCTGGAGAAGCTGGTGATGTTCGTGGCCGTGTCGCTGATCGTCCTGGTGGCCTCGCTGGCGCTGGTGGCGGACCTGGCGCTGATCATCTCCAGCAAGCGGCCGGAGATCGGCATGCTGGGCACGATGGGGGCGACCCCAGCGGCGCTGCGGCAGGCTTTCGTGCTCCTGGGGGGGCTGGTCGCCGGCTCCGGGGTGGCGCTGGGGACGTTCCTCGGCGTGGGGGGAGCCTGGGTGATAGACCACTACCGCCTGCTGAAGGTGCCGGGGCGGGTCTACTTCCTCGACTACGTGCCCTTCCTGGTGCAGCCGGGGGACCTCGTGCTGGTGCTCCTGCTGACCTTCGCGCTCGCCCTCGCCTCCGCCCTCTACGCGGCGCAACGGGCGGCGGCGCTCGACCCGGTGGAGGCGATGCGGCGATGAGCGTCGACGTCCGGGCCGCCGGCCTCACCAAGACCTACCAGGACGGCGTCCGGCGGGTGGAGGTGCTGCGGGGGATCGACCTGGCGGTCGAGGCAGGGGAGATCGTGGCGATCGTCGGCCCGTCGGGATCGGGTAAGTCGACGCTGCTGCACCTGCTCGGGGCGCTCGACCGGCCGGACGTGGGATCTGTCGAGATCGGCGGCCAGTCGCTAGCCGCTCTCTCGGGAGCCGGCCTGGCGGCGTTCCGCAACCGCACGATCGGTTTCGTCTTCCAGTTCCACCAGCTCCTGCCCGACTTCACGGCGCTGGAGAACGTCATGCTGCCGGGGCGGATCGCCGGCCTCGAGCCGCGGCAGGTGCTGGAGCGCGCCCGCGGGCTCCTGCTCGAGGTGGGTCTGGCGGAGCGGCTCGACCACTTCCCCAGCCAGCTCTCCGGCGGCGAGCGGCAGCGGGTGGCCCTCTGCCGGGCGCTGGCGCTGGAGCCGCCGCTGCTCCTCGCCGACGAGCCGACGGGGAACCTCGATCCGGCGAGCGGCGAGACCGTCTTCGAGCTCCTCCTCTCGCTGCAGGCCCGCCACCGCACCACCGGCGTCCTGGTCACCCACAACCCGGAGATCGCCCGCCGCTGCACGCGGACGCTGCGCCTGGATGGTGGAGTGCTACACCCGTATTGAAAAGCGGACACGGCAGGCTGGGTTCGGCGGGAATTTTGCCCCCGACGGCGGCGCTTCCTCCGGGTAGGAATCGGATGCCCGGCACGCGGCTTCTCCGGGCTTGGTGGCCTTGGCGGCGAGGGGGGCGTGCTAGAATCCGGTTGCTTGAACAAGACGCACCGCCGCTCTCCGATCGCCTCGCCGTCGAGGCCCGATGCAGCGTGCCGGGCGTCAGGAGAGGTCGAACAAAATGTTTGAGAAGTACAACGAGAAGGCCCGCCGAGCTCTCTTCTTCGCCCGCTAC